>JBCDKV010000285.1:0-6494 GCA_038746215.1 Bacteroidota bacterium
ATTCAAATCTAAGAGCTTGTTTGGAGCAGGATTGAACTAGAAATCAGCAGTTTGTGGTTCTGACAAGGTGAAAAATTAACTGCATATCTGGATACGGGGTTTATTTTTCACCTTGTCAGAACCACAAACTGCTGATTTCTAGTTCAATCCTGCTCCAAACAAGCTCTTAGATTTGAATTTGAAAATAGTCAATCTAGTGTTATTCGATATGTTTTGCTCTGTTAGACGAAGACTATGGTTGAGAAGGTTGGGTTGGATTTTAATTTTTTTTGAGGAGGTACGAAGTCCTGTACTTTTGCTTTCCTTGAAAACAGGAAAATAATCTAAGTCAATGCAGGAAAATTGCACAACAGCTATGTTTGACAAGTCTCTTCGTATGGAAACATAAAACACAATGAACAAAATCAAAACCATACTAGAAACACAAAATTTTATCGTGCTAGACGGTGGCTTGGCGAGCGCACTGGAAGAACGTGGCTTCGATTTAAACACGGCTTTGTGGTCGGCTGAAATACTAGCAAACCATCCAGCAGCGATTCAACAAGTCCACTACGACTACTTTCAAGCGGGTGCGGACATTGCGATTAGTGCTAGCTATCAGGCGAGTTTTGAAGGTTTTGCGGCAGCAGGCAAAGGGGAAGCAGAAATCATTGAGCTTTTACAATTGAGTGTCGATCTTACAAAACGAGCAAGAATCCAATTTTGGCAAAATACCACACAGTCTGGCAAGCGTATTTATCCATTGGTGGCGGCTTCCGTCGGTCCTTATGGCGCTTATCTGGCAGATGGCTCGGAATATCGTGGCGACTATGGACTTTCCGTAGCAGAGTTGAAAAACTTTCATCGTAAAAGATTAGCCGTGCTAGTAGCAGCGAAACCTGATTTGTTAGCCGTAGAAACCATTCCGAGCCAAAAAGAAGCCCAAGCACTACTAGAACTATTAGCCGAAGCGCATCCTAAACAAATGGCTTGGATGAGTTTTAGTTGCCGAAACGAGCGACAGATTAGCGATGGCACGACTTGGGAGGAACTCCTGCCCATGCTCAATGCCGCTACTCAAATCGTAGCAGTTGGTGCAAATTGTACCAAACCAAAATACATTAGCGGTATTATTTCTAACATTCGTGCAAATAGCAAAAAGCCGATTATTGTCTATCCCAACCGAGGAGAGGACTGGGATGCCGAGCAACACTGCTGGATACCGAATGAACCCTCTGCTGCCATTGATCATTTACTAGAAGAATGGATTGCGCTTGGTGCTAAACTGATCGGTGGTTGCTGCCGAACAAATTTTGAAACGATTAGAAAGATTCGCCATATCTTGCAGGTCTAAGTAAGCGGATACGAAGTTTTTAGGAATACTCAAAAGGAATTTTATTTAAAGCTTCTAAAATCGCGCAACAAGTATGCCCAAAGGTTTTTTGTGGACGGAAACACAAGTTCAGTTATTTTTCCTACTAAAAATAACTGAACTTGTGTTTCCGTCCGAAGAGATTTATTGAGCATACCTGCTACGCGATTTCATTGAATTGACTAAGACTGTTTTCGAAAAAAGTGTAAAAAACAGGACTTCGTGCAAGTCTGAAAATCAGTAATAAATTAAGTCAGAAAAAGCAGACAACAAATGAAAAAAAACTTTCCCGAACTGTTCTTTTTGCTCTTTGTCCTACTGGTCTCCTTCGCCTTCTTTGGCTTAATTCAAGGCTTTCTGATGGCGGTCTTTTGGGCAATTATTTTTGCGATTCTATTCTCTAAGAACTTTGATCGCTGGAACGAAAGATTGAAGGGTAGACGCAATCTCGCGGCAGCATTGACCCTAGGTAATATCCTTTTGATCGTCATTCTGCCTTTGTCGATAGTGGGAGTCATTGTGATAGATGAAGCAACAGACTATTATCAGGCGATCAATCAGGAAAATTTCAATGTGCAGGAGGAACTAAGCAAACTACGCGCCAGAACCTCTACGAACGAAAAATGGCTTGCAGATTACGGACTGAACGTAGATAAGATTGAAGCAAAAATTCAAGATTTTATCACTACGGGCTTCCAATTCATCGCGGATCGCGCTGTAAACATCACACAAGACGTCTTCGGCTTTCTCATCAATTTCTCGCTGATGCTCTACATCCTGTTTTTCTTTTTGCGAGATGGCAAACGACTGGTGGAAGAGTTGGTTTGGGTGCTCCCGATTGGCGATAAACAGGAATGGGAATTGCTCGGAAAATTTGAAAGTGTAGCCAGAGCTACGGTGAAAGGCAGCTTACTCGTCGCACTGGTACAAGGTGCGATTGGTGGTGTATTGTTTTGGATTGTCGGTATTCCAGCGGCTTTCATTTGGGGCGTCATCATGGTCTTGCTATCCTTATTGCCGATTGGCAGCGCGGTGGTGTGGTTGCCAGCAGCCGTCATACTTATCATCCAAGGTAGTATCGGAAAGGGTATCGCAGTCATCATTGTCGGTGCTTTCTTGATTGGTTTAGTAGATAATTTACTGCGCCCTCGCTTGGTCGGTCAAGACACTAAAATGCCAGATTACCTCATTTTATTATCCACTTTGGGTGGTCTGGCTTGGTTCGGACTCTCTGGCTTTGTCATTGGTCCAATTATCGCAGCCCTTTTCGTCACCTGCTGGCAAATGCTCGGCAGCGAATACGGACGCCCACACGATGAAGTCGTTCATCCAGTGAAACAATTTGATAAAGAAGTTGAGATAGAGGAAAAGGAAATTCCAACGGATTTGAAGGAATTTTAGCTGTAGTACTTCTAGACTTGGCAAGTTTTTGAAACTTACCAAGTCTTTTCAGAAAAAGTAGTTCGCACTTTACAATTCAAAAAGCACACGCCCAATCCTCAATCGCCCGTACCGACTTGCTCTTTTTCTAGCGTACCAAATTCATAAAACTCGTGGGCGGCTTTCTCAGGAGATAAAGCTGCGGTCTTTTTGCCTTCCGCTACAAAATAGTACTGCACACCGCCCTGATGAGGAATCGTTTTTGACCAATTAATTTGCGCCACGCCTTCCTTTTCTTGCTCGCCCGTTTGCTCCATCGCTACCCGATGGAAAAAATCACCATGCCCGTAGCGATAGTACAGCCAGCCTTGTTCGATGCTGGTTGTCGTCATTGAAATTTCAATTAAACTATCTTTTTCTTCGTGCTTAGTATCAATGAATTTTGGAGCTTCCTTTTTCAAAAGCGGATGATTGCTCAAGTAGGCAGCTCTAGCTTCCATCAATTCGGAAAGCCCAATGATTTTAGAGTGACCAATCATCACCGTCGTATCCAAATTGGCGAAAAAATCGTGATCGCTGTACAGCTTATTGGTATCTTTTTTCACCAAAGGCGCAATCTTTTCCTGTATGGCTCTGGCACGTTTCAGATAAGCACCATTGGTGAAATGATCGTCCAGTATACTTTTGATGTGCGCGACGTATATTTTGCGATACAAATTGTTTTCCAGCAGATTAGTAATCAAAGGACGCAAGGTGTTATGCTCTTTATAATGCACAAAAGGACTCATTTTCTGCATCTGCTCGTCGGTCATTTGACTGCCATTGCCCAAAAATCTAAATCCACCAAATGACATATTCAAATCCCAAATGACGGGATGAAACTGTCCTGCTTCATCTTTGTACAAATAATAGTTGTGGCACAAACGTCCCGTGTAGCTGTCCAGATTGACCAACACATTATTGAACGCTAGCATCCAAAGGGTTTGATCGACATCGAGTAGTTGTTCCAACTGCGGATTAGGTGCATTGATGGCTTTGGTGAGTTGAATCAATTCCGCCCAACCAATGCTACTATCCGATTTCAATTCGTAATATTTGGCGTAAGTTTGTAAGCTATCACCGATGTAATTCAAAGTAGGCTTATCGCTCAGCGGAGAATTGCTGGTCGTGATCGCTTGCCAGTCGGGTGGATCGCATTTGAAAAACGTACCATTATTGTCGCCGAAATAATGTTCCAAAAATTTGCCATCCACCGATTGGGTACTGTTGTACAAACCCCAATAAGTATCATTAATGTAAAGCTCCACAAAATTGCATTTGGAAGCGGGCATGTAGTCCCGTGCAATTTCGTAAGAAAGCACCTCTCGGACGAAGCTGGGATCGCGAAAAACATTAGATAGTTTCAGCGTCTTATAACCCTCTTCGGTTCGCTGCGATTTATCGGTATAAGTCAGCTTGATATTGAAAGGCAGCTTCTTTTCTTCCGCCATATAAGTACTGAAATAAGAGCTATTACCTTTGTAGCGCACCCCCGATTTCGGAAATGCTTTGCCATTAATCGTCACATCTGCCACCAAGCGTTCCTTATCTCCCGCTCGCTTTAAGGAATCTAAAATACCTGCCCAATTTTCTTCCGCAAAATGGATTCGGACTTCTTGTGTATCATCAACGGCGTATAGGTCTTGTGCCTGTAAAGACAGCACCAAAAGGGAGAGTAAAAGCGTAAGTAAAATTGTTCGCATATGAATAGGTTCGTCAGATTTCTTTATCGATTCAACTCCTCCAAAGAAGCTTTTCTTCTTTCAAAAGGATAATTAGTGGGGCTGAAAGTAATAGCACCAGAATTTTCTACAAAGATATAATATTCGATGGTATTCCCCTTCGGCATAATTTTTCCACCGTAGATACCATCGTCCGCTGTTTCATCGCCCGTGCCGCCATCGTCTTGGAGGGTCATCTTTTGAAAAGCTGCGTTGGGCTGAAATCGGTAGAAGACGGCAACCTCTTTCGGGAAACGATCTATGGCGACTTGAAATTCAAAGGCATCAATGCGTTGGCTGGAAAACTGCGCCCTTTCTTTGAGCTTAATTTCGCTGATGTTGGAAGGCAAAACGGTCAAAATGGGATGTTTTTTCAGAAAGGCAGCCCGCTTGTTCATAAAATCGACCAAGCCAGGTACTTTGCTGCGTGTACCCGTGGTGGCGGTCAGGCTTTGCTCGAAGCGCGCCGTGTTGTAGTCATTTTCTTCTAATATGGGTGCGATGGCTTGGTGTAGTGCCGTTGCCATTTGTTCAAACTTGCCGCTCCAAAAATAATCCTCCAATATTGTACGCATATGAGAAATATAGATTTTTCGATTGCGATCATTGCTCAATAGTTGTCGAATCAGGGGTTTCTTATCGGAATAGGCGTGCAGCATGGGATCTAGCTTTATCAATTCTTCCACCGTCAAATCCGAACCTTCGCCTGTATTTTTATAGCTACCAAAGGCTAAATTCATCGCTCCGTGCATCGGATGAAACATGCCAGTTTCCGCTTTGAAGAGTCCGTAGTTTTGGCTACCTCTGCCCGTATAGCTATCCAAATTGACCAATACATTGTTGAGGGCTAACATCCAGAGTACTTCGTCTACTGCCAACATATCCTCAATGTTGTTGGGCTTGTCCGCTAGTTTTTTCGTCAAGGCACGCAACTCATTCCAGCCTCCATCCGCTTCAAACTGATCTTGGTAGCAAACAATGCTTGCATCGTACTGCAAAGCAGCAAAATTGTTTTGTTTGCAACCCGCACTTGCTTTTGCACCCAGTTGCGGAGCACTCCAAAATTGTGTTCCTTTCGCACTACCATATGCCGACTTCAAATAGCTTTCATCTGTCGGCTCGATTTGTACCAAAAGCGCATAAAACTCCTCATTTACGTACACTTTCGCCAACTGTACTTTGGGCGCAGGCATATACGTCCCGATGATCTGATATGCCAATAATTCACGCAGCATACTCGGATCACGCAAGGCATGGGACAATAGAATTTCCTGATGCCCTGCCTGAGCTTTTTCTAGTTTAATGTAGAGCGGATTCCGCTTTGCGCCTGGCGTAAATGCCCGAAAGTCCCGATAGCGAAAAGCTGCTTTTTGATAAGGACTGCCCGCCATACTGACGCTCGCTTCCAGTAAGCCATCGCCATTCACCCGCAGCGAGTCCAGTACGTATCGCCAACGCTCGTTTTCCGTCTTGATCTTTATGTCTTGTATGTCGGTGCTTACCTCATTCGACGTGGCTTGCTGCCCGACAAGTGAATGGGCTAAAGCGGATAGGATAAAGAGTGTAAAAAGGTAGATTTTCATAGATATTAGTGATTAATAAATAAGGGTGTACGAAGTTTTTGGTGATGCCTGAGAAAAACTTCATACGCACCAATAGATAATTAAGACTAGACCATAATTTCTAGTTTTCATATCTGACTTCACACTGCTGGCATCTAAAGACAAAAGCATTTGCATCATCACTGCATTACGGATAAGAGAGCATAACTGTTAAAATGGGAACGAATGGTGTGCAGAAAGTTACGGTTTTAAGGAATAGTAGATAAATAAAGTTACAAATTTATTTGTGTGCTTTTCCTGTAAGAGCTTGTTTGGAGCAGGATTGAACTGAAAATCAATAGTTTACGGTTCTGATGAAGAAAATAATAGCGACTTTATCGAGATAAACGAGCAATTATTTTCAAAGTCAGGTTCGTGAAATATTGGTTTTCAGGAAGATAA
>JBCDKV010000286.1:0-6488 GCA_038746215.1 Bacteroidota bacterium
TAGACTACTGGACATTTCCATAATTAGCTATAATCGACCTCATTTCTTTTAGTGGAAAAAGTGCTGAAAAGACGTTAGAAACAAAATACTGTATGAGCCAAAACAGATTTTAAATAGAAGCTTTAAATATGCGTAATCGTAAATTGAAGTACTGAAAATCAATTGTTAAGGCGAGTTTATTTTGTTTAGTCTTTTTAGGACTTTTGGAACGTTAAGAAAGAAATTAAGTCTTGATTTTTTTGTTTCTTTTTGTATCAAGACAAAAAGAAAAAGCTGGTTTTTGTCAGAATGTCCAGTAGTCTAGGCTAAAGTCGAGCTGAGCGCCAAAGTGATATTTTAAAAACCACTACAAAACAATACAAATGCTAGCCAGACTTACCATACTGTTCGCCTTTTGTTTATTGATGAACACCTACCTTACTGCTCAGGCAGAAAACAATGGACAAAACGACTTATTCGCACCCAATCGCTTAATTGTCTCCTACGTAGATGGGACGAATTTGCAAGAGCGAACGCAGATTCGCAATGAGTACTTTGCCGACTTAGAGACTTACCTGCCAAAATTGAATATAGAAATCTGGATTTTGCCCCAATTTCCTTTCAATTCTTCGATAGGTGATACCTTCAATGATATATTCGAGGTACAAGGCAATGCCGTCAGAAGGGCAAAAGTAGATGGTGCAGGTTTGGATTACATCAGCAGTTTTCCGCAAAGCGACAATGGTTTTTGTAATGGCAATTTTCCTCAACCCTACAATCCAATACCTTGCTGTGTAGACGCAGATGTTTACTGTGGTGTGGATACGAATTCGGTCAAAATCGGAATCATAGATACGGGAGCGGATGTAAGCAATCCAGAACCTTACTACCCACTCTACAACGTCTTTGCCAATGGCTATGACTTTGTTGCCGATGTAGCGGCGCAAAACGACGACAACGGGCACGGCACACAAATGACGAGTATCATCGGTGGGTTGCTGGATGCGCAAGCAGCACAAAACATTGAAATCTATCCATTACGAGCTTTGGACGGGAGCGGCACGGGCTTGCTGAGCGACATCATAGAAGCTGTACACTTTGCGATCTGCGATACCATTAATATTTTAAATTTGAGCTTGGGCTATAAAACGGATAAAGCCGATCTTTTCGATCAGTTTTTTAAGGATGTGTTACAGCAAGCCATTGCAAACAATATTTTGGTCATCGTGGCAGCAGGCAATCAGGGGGAGTGCATTGGTATTAACAATCCGTACTATCCAGCAAGCTTTGATTTGGATGGTATGATTACGGTCGGAGCAGCAGAATGTATCGGAGCGTATGCGCCATTTAGTAACTACGGCAATCCAGTGGACGTACTGACACCCGGAGTAGATATTTTTTGCGAAACCCTAGGCAATGCTTGGGTGTACGCCAGTGGTACTTCTCACGCTGCTGCCCTGACCACTGCAATGGCGGCTAGTTTTGCGAGTAAACAAGACGATTTCGATGCCCTAGCGATACAAGATACGCTGCTGGTAGAGCAAGATACCTGTGTTGCTAAAATTGTAGATACCGACATTAGTTGTCATCCCAACTTCGGTGCTTCCTCGGTGCTTAGGCTTACAATGCCCAGCTTTCGAGACACGGTCTACACCGCTTTTGATACTATTTGCTCTCGTACTTTCATTCCGAAAGATGTCCGAATCACGTACAAAGCTGGAGAAAGCATTGTATTAAAACCTGGCTTTCAAGTAGAAAACGGTGCTTGTTTTGCCGCTGCCATTTTTACTTGTACGCCCTTCCAACCTGTCATCAGTCATCCAATTCCAAATCAAGCTCCGATTTTAGCTGTTGAAAAGCCCCTAAAAACTGCTCATTTAGCCCAAAATCATCCCAATCCCTTTTACGATCAAACGCAAATTTCGTATTTTATTCCAGATGCTACCCAAACTGCCCAGCTTACGATTAGCTCACACACAGGTGAACTCATTCGCAATATTCCAATCGTGCAAAGCGGAACGGGGACGATACACTTGAACCAAATTTCGCTACCAAAGGGCATTTATTTTTATACGCTTTATGTGGATGGCGTAGCGGTATTGAGTAGGAAGATGTTGTCGTTGGATGAATAGATGAAAACAGCAGTGATAAATGATCTAATAGTAATTTTCACGTTGATAATTTGGTTTGCGCTGTTATCCAGTAACTTCCCGTTACTGGATAACTTTTCAGGCATCGAGCATCATCAGTGGCTTAAACAAAAGTGGCTTTTTTGTGATTACCTCAAAAGTGCACAGATAAATTTGATGAATCATGGGAACTTTTTTATCTTTGCGAGCCTTATTAAAGGACATGGTGGTTATAGCTCAGTTGGTTAGAGCGCTGGATTGTGGTTCCAGAGGTCGCCGGTTCAATTCCGGTTAATCACCCATAAAGCGTATTAATCTGATATTCAGTTTATTACGCTTTTTTTATGCCTGTCATATGACCACAGGACTACGTTAGCACAACGTTAAAATTTCCATTCGCATCGCTCCTTTTTTTACTTTTGTAACGTTTAAGATAGATTCACGTAAAATATTTAGGGGAAATTTATTATAAATTCTCTAAAGCCTAAACTCACTAGTGACTATTCCAACGAATAAATCACGAAACCTAATTCTTATGAGAAAACTTTTGATGCTATGCTGCTTTGCATGTATTGCACTGAACCTGTGTGCAAGCAATACGCCGCCTACCTTCGACGAACAAGAGATTATTGCACGCATCAAAACAATGAAAGATGATGCGGTAAAGGCTAGATATACCAGTATCGTCAAGGCTTATCTCAAAGGTTATCTACACTACCGAAGATCGGGTTCGGAGACAATATTAGGTCGTGCGGTGATGTACTTTCCACTCTTTGAGGAAAAACTAAAAGAGTTTGAACTACCCGATGATTTAAAATACCTTTCCATCGTAGAGTCGGCACTGAATCCCAGAGCAGTTTCTAGGGCGGGTGCTGTCGGACTTTGGCAATTCATGCCACTCACCGCCAAAGATATGGATTTGACCATCAACAAATATGTAGATGAAAGACGCGACCCTCAAAAAGCGACACAGGCTGCCATGCGCTATCTCCGTATGCAGTATCGTCGTTTTGGTAGCTGGGAATTGGCTTTAGCTGCTTATAATGGTGGTTCAGGTACAGTGAGTAGAGCCATCAAAAGAGGTAGAAGTAAAGATTTTTGGCGTATTCGCAACTATTTGCCCAAAGAAACCCGCAACTATGTTCCTGCCTATATTGCTGCTTGCTATCTAGGAAAATATTACGAAAAACACGAATTGAATCCCACCTATCCCGATCTTGATGCGCAAATGACCAGTACAATTTTAGTGCATGGCTATTTGGCTTTTCCAAAAATTGCGCAATTAACGGGACTATCACTAGAGGAAATCAAAAACCTCAATCCAGCTTATAAAAAGAATTTTATCCCTACCAATAAAGAAGGCAATACCCTGACCTTGCCCATTCGGGTCATGCCAAGTGTACAAGCTTATTTAGCGTCCAATCAGCCCGATTCGGGAGAGAAGATAGAAGAATCTGAACTGATTGCTAGCCTGAAAGCGGAAATTTTGAGTAAAGATGACTTCTATACGTCTGCTATCTATCCCGTGCGAGAAGGGGAAACGATTGACTCGCTGGCGCAACGCTTTCAGCTTCGTTCTCATTTTATTCGGGCGTGGAATAAGATGTCACCACGTATGGAAATTGCGCTGGGGCAGAAGCTAGTACTATATGGTGTAGATCTAAGTGAATTAGAACAAGAAGTGGAAGCCATCGTAGAAGAACCCATCGTGCGAGTAGAACCCGTAGAAGAATTGGATGAGAAGCCACTCGATTTAGTCGAAGAAGATAAAAAACTGCCCCCCAATACCTTCGAGCGCGAAAACTATCTTTACTACACAGTGGGCGCAAACGAAAATTTGGATCAGATTGCAGAAAAATTTGGAGATGTAAGCGTAAGAGATATTATGATTTTGAACAATTTTCGATCTACACAAATTCCACGAGCAGGGAGAGATATAAAATTGAAGAAGATGTAGATTGGTTTATTTTGGTATTACCGATGGCTATGATATGATAATTTATACTTCAGCAGCGACAGCAGATTTGGAGCAAATCCTAGCACTGCAGCGGCTTAATCTACCTAAAAATATTTCCGAAGCAACTTCTAAGGCGCAAGGTTTTGTCACCATAGAGCATGATTTAGCACTTCTACAAGCCATGAATACGCCTTATCCGCATGTCATTGCCAAAGTAGGAGATAGCCTTGTTGGCTATACTTTGGTAATGCTTCCTTCGCTCCGCAACCGTATTTCTATGCTCATTCCCTTATTCGATCGTATTGATCGACTGGTGTGGAAAGACCGGCTGCTGACCGATTTGAATTATTTTGTGATGGGACAAGTCTGTGTGGCAAAAGATTGGCGTGGAAAAGGTGTGTTCAAAGGTTTGTATCAGCACATGCAGCAGACCATGTCCGCAGATTTTGATGTGATCGTCACGGAGATTGCCACTCGAAATACGCGATCTATGCGGGCGCACGAAAAAGTGGGCTTTGAAGTATTGGATATCTATCAAACGGACGAGGAAGAATGGGCAATTGTAGGATGGGATTGGAACACTATTTAAAACGAATAGCTTCCACAGGATTAATCTTCGTCACAAGATAAGAGGGAATAATTAAGAAAAATAGGATGACGATTAAGGTGAGGGCATTCAAGAAAAAGATCGTCCAAAAATCGAACTCAATAGGGGCGTAGGAAAGATAATAGTCTGCTTCCGAAAGCTTGATGAATCGAAATTTGTCTTGCAAAAAGCCCAAACCCAAGCCGATCAGATTACCCCAAAACAAGCCCAAGCCGACAATGTAAGCGGCGTAATAAAGAAAGATTTTTCGGATGCCCCAATTTGACGTACCGAGGGCTTTCAACGTACCTACCATATTGGTGCGCTCCAAGATTAGAATCATTAAGGCAGTAATCATATTGATAATAGAGACGATCAGCATCAGGGCGATAATCACCCTTTCGTTGATATTTTGAAGCTCTAGCCATTCAAAAATGGCAGGCTGTTTTCTTCGGATGCTCTCGGCATACAGCGTGGTTGGGATGGGAAATTTTTCTACCGAAATGTATTCTCTAATGATTGGAATATCATCTACGTCATCCACAAAAACCTCAAAGCCACCCACTTCATCTCGTTGCCAACCCAACAATCTTTGGATTTGCGCAATATCTACCAGTGCAAAACGACGATCGTATTCTTCCAGTCCAGTTCGGTAAATACCTGAAATCTCCAAACGGCGACGGATAATATTTTTATCGCCCACAAAATTGACCTCAAAGCTTTCGCCTACCTTCACGTTCAGTCGATCTGCTGTTTGCTGTGAAATGATGACTTTGCGCGACATACTGCTATCCGAGACTTCAAAAATATCGCCCTCCAGCAAATAGGCTCGCATGAATTCCCAATTAAAATCTTTACCAACGCCTTTCAGGATGATGCCTTCCATATCCGATTTGGTCTTAATGATGCCAGGCTTGAACGCAAAGCTTTGAATATGGCTGATGCCGCCTTTGGTTTTGCGCCAAAAGGGTTCACCAAAATCTCTTCCAAATAGCAAATACTGATCGAGGTATTCGACTTGTTCCACCGTATTCAAATCGGGATAAAAATCTTGATCCAATTTGATCGGATAAGCATCTTCAAAGCCCTCTGCCGCATCAAAATCGGTGATGTGTATATGCCCGAAAAATCCGAAAATCTTAGAACGAATTTCATTTTTAAAACCCCGTATCAGAGCCGTCGTCAGTATCATGACTGCGACACTCAAGGCAACTGCCACAATCGCGATACGAATAATCAATCGACTGAAAGAACGTTGTCCATCTTCCGCCTGATTGGTGGCTACTTTTCGTGCTATGAAATATGGAAAATTCAAATTTTGATTGAGTAGTTTGATTTTTTATTCAGAAGCATCACTCAGCATATATTCGCATTTGATACCAAGGCTGACCAAGTATAACGCACAAGGTAATGCCTTTCTGTATATTCAACGGAATAATGGACAAGTTTATCTGCTTGCCTGACATTATCTTTTAAGCGTATACGAAGTTTTGAGCAAAACTTCGTTACTGGGCGCATCTCAAAATGTCGCAGAAAGTTTTTTTTCAAAGGGGAAAAACTTTCTGCTAGGGGGATTTTAAGGGCAAGAAGCGTTAAAGCTTTAACGCTTCTTGCCCTTAAAAAACCCTTGGAGCATCCGAAAATCCTCCTTTGTAGATTTTCGGATGCGACCGCATGAAATACAAACAAAAATTTGCCCTTTAATCAACAAAACGACATTTTGAGATGCACCCTCCTTACTCTACCACCTTCATCCAAATAGAAGTTTGCTTATCATCCGCTACGAGCGTTACAACATAGTCGCCCGTGTTGGGTAGCTTATTGGCATCTATTGGAA
>JBCDKV010000287.1:0-6480 GCA_038746215.1 Bacteroidota bacterium
AATCAAGGCAAAAAAGTGTGATTTTATCTGGATAAATGAGCAATTTTCTAACGCTGAGTAGCAGAAAAATAGCCATTTGCAGACCTCGTACACCCTTAATTCGATACGACAAACACTTAGAGCTTGTCTGGAGTTTAGTAATTGGTCTGCAAATGGCTATTTTTCTGCTACTCAGCGTTAGAAAATTGCTCATTTATCCAGATAAAATCACACTTTTTTGCCTTGATTAGCAAAAAAATAACTCATTTTCGACTCAAAGACCAAAATCCAAACAAGCTCTTAGTAATGCTAAAGTCACACAATTCATTACTCAATTATGGTAGAATAAGTCTCCGTGTATTGTCTGTATTACTGAGCTTTCATTTGCTATTCACTCCGAATATGGCATTCGCCCAAGCCTTAGAACGATTCGAGTTTACTAAGCCCAAAATGGGAACTAACTTTCAACTAATTTTCTATGCCAATGATGATGAGTCGGCACAACAAATTGCAGATACCGCTTTCGCACGCATTGACCAACTCAACCGTATTTTGAGTGACTATTTGGCAGAGAGCGAATTGAATGAATTGGTGCAGCAATCAGGGAATCAAGAATGGGTGAAAGTCAGTGACGATCTATGGGAAGTATTAGTATATGCTCAATGGGTATCCAAAATAAGTCATGGTGCTTTTGATATTAGTGTGCAACCACTCTCCAAACTTTGGCGAAAAATGTTTCGGCAGCAAACTTTTCCCAGTAGACAAAAAATTGAGTCCGCCAAAAAATTAGTCAACTACAAATGGATTGAACTGGATGAGCAGCACCAAAGAGTGCGACTTAAAAAAGAAGGCATGAGACTGGATTTGGGCGGCATTGCTAAGGGGTATGCAGTGGATGAAGTTATGGAGGTGCTCAAAGATTTTGGCGTCCAGCGAGCTTTAGTGAATGGCGGCGGTGATATCAGGATTAGCCATGCGCCACCAAACCAATCGGCTTGGGCTATCCAACGGCAAGATACAACACTAGCGTTGACCAATACAGCCATTGCAACTTCGGGATCGACCTACCAATATTTGATCCATCAAGGTAAACGCTACTCCCACATTATTCACCCCAAAACAGGCATGGGCATCACGAATCCACAGACGGTGAGTGTACAAGCCGCAAGCTGCATGAAAGCGGATGCTTTTGCTTCTGCCTTCAGTGTGATGAAAAGACGAAGGTCGGAGCGCCTAGCGAGAAAGTATGAACTATTGGTGTCCTTTGATTAGCTGGGCGTGTTCAAAACTCCAAATAAGGGCGCAATTGCTCAATCAATTCTTCTGTTAATATCCTGATCTCCTTGAGGTCTTCTATGCTTCCGAACGTACCGTGCTGTTCCCTATAGTTGACGATAATATTTGCTGTTTTCCAATCCTTGATGTAGGGATGGCTTTTCAAAGTTTTGGCATCTATTGTGTTGATTTTCAGCTTTCTAAAAATAGGGGAGGGGCGCAAGGAAAATAGTATGTTCTGAAACGTACTATCTGGCAAGCCGTAAGTTTCTGCTACTTGCTGCGGTGCGACAAAACCACCTAGTGCATCTCTAAATTTGGTGATTCTTCGGGCGTAGGTTGGTCCGATTCCTTTGAGCTGTTGCCATTCTTCGGCACTCGCTTGGTTAATATCAATGATTACTTTTGGGCGACTTGGTTCGTCGTAAGCAGTAGGACTAAAATCAGTATTCCCAGTTGGTGCTTCCGTGTTTTCAGTTGCTTTGTTCTCCGCAATAGCAGTCGTAGTCGTCGTTTCTTCAGAGAACTCAATTTCGACATAAGCTTCCAATTGCTGATACTGTGCATCGGTCAGCGTGTAGACCTTTTGAAGGTCTTCCTTTTGTCTGAATGGTTTGACTTTTGTTCGGTAGCTGATGATGTTATTGGCGACTTTTTTGGACAAGCCCAGTCGCATCAATTCCGCTTGGCTAGCCGTGTTAGGGTCGAAAGGAAAAGGACGAAGCGCATTCGGTTTAGTCGTAGGATACTTTGCCTTGTTATCGGTTGCTGCGACTGCTTCCAATTGAATATACGGTTCTAGCATTTGAAAACGTGCTGCTGTCAGTCCGTAGACCTTTTTCAAATCTTCTTTTTGCTTAAAGCCACCAAATTTCTCACGATAGTTGATGAACGTACGAGCTACTTTTTCTGATAATCCCAACTGCAATAAGCCAGCTTGATCTATGGTGTTCGGGTCGAATGCAAATAGATTAGCTTTGAGCGGATCATCTTGCTCTTGTTGCTGTGCTTCAAATTGTGCAATCTCTTTTTCAAAGGCAGAGAAATCGCTTGCCTTTTTCGGAAAAAGTATCGGTAGCAAAGCTGGAATCAATAAAATGATGAGACAAATGAGGATGAGTACCAGCGATCCGCGTTGCTCAGAACGCGTGTAGGTAAAGTAATCTTGGAGAAAGGCCTTCATGTTTCATGCTGTTTTGTGTGTGCGAAAAGCTAAGATTATGTTTTTATTCCCTTTCCGATTATTAGGTAATTAGTCCCTAGTGAAGTATTTCGTTCATCGCCTCAAAAAATCTTTAAAGGTGGATTTTTTGAGACTCAGAAGGGTATTAGGGGTGAAAAGCGTTAAAAAGTAGCAATTTTTAACGCTTTTCACCCCTAACAACCCCTTAGTGGAACAATTTTTCACCTTGAAAAAAAAAATGTTCCATGATTTTAGGATACGTTTTTTCAAATGGCTAGATACCTGCTAGTTTTTGTCTAAAAGAGAATTAGTCAATAGTTTATGTGAAGATAGTAAAAAGCCGAAACTTTCAAAAAATTATCTGCGCATCCTTTTATAGCTCCTCAAAACTTATTTACCTTTGCACATGGAAATAAAAAATAGCTTTCAGCAAAAATTCACAGGGGAATCACTCACATTCGACGATGTTTTACTAGTTCCCGCCTACTCAGAAGTCCTTCCTAGAGAAGTTGATACCAGCGCACAATTAACGAGATCATTACGGCTAAATGTACCAATCGTATCCGCAGCGATGGATACCGTTACGGAAAATAAACTAGCCATCGCCATCGCACGACAGGGTGGTATTGGGATTATCCACAAAAATATGAGCGTGGCATCGCAAGCCGAGCAAGTACGCAGCGTGAAACGTTCGGAGAGTGGAATGATCATTGATCCTGTCACTTTGAAAGCCGACGCCAGCATTGGGGATGCCCTCGATTTGATGCAAGAATTCAAAATTGGTGGTATTCCGATTGTAGATGCGCAGCACAAACTCATCGGTATCCTGACCAATAGAGACCTGCGCTTTGAGAAACAATTGAAACGTCCCGTCACGGATTTGATGACTTCAGAAAACCTAGTCACTGCGCCCGTAGGAACAGATTTGAAGCAAGCCAAGAAAATCCTACAAGCCCACAAGATTGAGAAACTACCCGTCGTTGATGATAAGAACATACTCGCAGGTTTAATTACCTATAAAGACATTATGAAAGTGCAGGATTATCCCAATTCTTGCAAGGATTCTTATGGTCGTTTGGTGGTTGGTGCAGCGGTTGGTGTCACGGAAGATATGCTAGAACGCGTAGCGGCATTGGTCAAAGTGGATGTTGATGTTATCACCGTGGATACAGCGCACGGTCACTCTAAAGGTGTGCTAGAAGCAATCAAACTCATCAAGCAAAAGTATCCTGATCTGCAAGTAATCGGTGGTAATGTAGCGACTGGTGCTGGTGCGAAAGCCTTAGTCGAAGCGGGCGTAGATGCCGTGAAAGTAGGCGTTGGTCCAGGTAGTATTTGTACTACTAGAGTCGTAGCAGGTGTTGGAGTTGCACAACTTTCGGCGATTTACAAAGCCGCTGCTGCCATCAGAGATACGGGTGTTCCTATTGTCGGCGATGGTGGGATTCGCTACACGGGTGATATTGCTAAGGCGATTGCTGCTGGAGCAAGTACCATCATGGCAGGCGGACTTTTCGCAGGCGTGGAAGAAGCACCTGGCGAAACGGTACTTTACGAAGGCAGAAAGTTCAAGATTTATCGAGGTATGGGTTCTTTGGGCGCAATGAAAAAAGGATCAAAGGATCGCTATTTCCAAGATGTGGAGGACGACATCAAGAAATTAGTGCCAGAAGGCATCGAAGGACGTGTCCCTTACAAAGGTACTGTCGCGGAAGTCATGGTGCAATACATCGGAGGCTTGCGAGCGGGTATGGGCTACTGTGGTGCTGCTAGCATAGAGGACTTGCAACTGGCACAATTCAGTCGAATTACAGCAGCAGGTGTTTTTGAGAGTCATCCGCACGACATTACGATCACAAAAGAGTCGCCGAATTACTCCCGAAGATGATTGTTGGAGTTAAGTAGGTAGGGGTGTACAAAGTCTCGTTTTCTTAACATTTTACCTGAAAACAGCCTGAGTCAGTACAAGATAATTGAGCAACAAGTATGCTCAGAGAGTCTCTTCGGACGGAAACACAAATTTCCAGTTATTTTTCTTGAAAATAACTGGAAATTTGTGTTTCCGTCCATAAAAACCTTTTAGCATACTTGTTGCGCGATCTCAAGAGTTTTACTAAAATTTTTCTCATGCTTCACCAAAACTAGTACACCCCTAAAAAATAAGTTGAAATTTGTGTTTCCGTCCGAAGAGACTTCCTAAGCATACTTGTTGCTCAATTATCGTACATTGACTCAGGCTGTCTTCAAGTAAGATGCTGAAAAAATAGGACTTCGTACAGCCCTAACGCTAGACACCTGATCTGTGTCCCAATCCACCGAATCAAGAAACATCAAAAGGATGAAAAATATATTCTTACTACTTGCCTTCCTATCCGTTCAGCTTTCGATGGCGCAGCACCTCAAAGTGCCACTATCAACGAGTGTGCAAGACGATAAAGTGGTCTTGCTAAAAAATGAAAGTAAGCTTTTTCGTTCCAGAAGCTTGGCTGTTCCATTCCAGCAAGTCGAACCTCTTTTAGCCTATGCAATCACGGCGACTGATCCATCCGCTGACTTAAAGCTGTGGATACGTTTTTCGGAGGATGGTACAAACTGGAAAGATTGGGAAAAAGTGCAGCGCGATGCGCACGAAGCGGAGGAAGATACTCAGTGGGTGAGTGAACTGAGATACGCCAATGCCAACGACCGTTTTTATCAGTATAAATGGCGAGCGGATGTGGCTGATTACGACAATTTGACACTCCATTTTTACAATCCAAGGAAAACGGAGCAACAAAGCCAATCGACCGTTGCTCCCTTGGAAAGTCGGTCTTGTCCCTGTCCACAACCTGCCTTTGAGGGGCGTGAGGATTGGTGTCCTGCGGGGAATTGTCCAAAGGATGAAACGCCAGCACCCAATAGTGTCACGCATCTTATCGTACATCACTCGGCAGGCGTAAATAATGCCAACGATTGGGCTGCAATTGTTCGCTCCATTTGGGACTTTCATGTCAATACGAGAGGTTGGGATGATGTGGGCTATAATTGGTTGATTGATCCAAATGGCGTGCTGTACGAAGGACGTGGAACAGACTTAATTGGGGCGCATTTTTGTGGTACGAATACGGCAACGGAAGGCATTTGTTTGCTAGGCACTTTCACCACGATTACTCCCAAAGCAGCAGCCGTAGAAAAATTAACCGAATTTCTAGCTTGGAAATCTTGCCAAGAAGGACTGTATCCCATAGATCGGGTTCGGCACAGTGCTTCGGGCCGAAACTTATTGCAAGTATCAGGGCATCGCGATGGTTGTGCAACGGCTTGTCCCGGCGAAGCATTTTATCCACTGCTCAATGAAGTTCGCACGGCTACCATAGATTACATCGATAATGTTTGCAACATCAGTAGTTTGTTGCCAGCCCCTTTTGCGCTGAGTGATTCGCTCATCAACAACGAAGCCGTGCTGCTGAATTGGGCATTCGATTTGCCAGACGCCAATGTAGATTTATCTTTGGAGCGTTCCGTGGGGGAAGATTATCGCTACGAAGAAGTGCTGCGTTTACCAGCCGATGCAACCTCCTATCGGGACGAAGCTATCGAAAGCAATCAACTCTATTTTTATCGACTTCGTGCACTGGCAGCAGGAGAAGCTTCTGCTTATAGCAATAAAGTATTGGTCAGCACTATTGTGTCTAACACAAATCAACACTTGACTGCCGAGCGCGTCCAGATATTCCCAAATCCAGCAAAAAGTACTTTGCAACTAAGCATTGAAAACGCAGCATTCGAGCCGATTGAAATTGAAATCCGAGATTTGAGCGGCAGAACCCTACAAAGTATAAATTTTCCTAAGGTTCAAACCGATTTTCAACAGGAACTGGACTTAGCCAATCTGCCAAGTGGACTGTATGTCATCAGCATTCGACAAGCGCAGGAGCTTTATGCATTGAAGCT
The DNA here is from genome assembly GCA_038746215.1 of Bacteroidota bacterium. Taxonomy (GTDB): domain Bacteria; phylum Bacteroidota; class Bacteroidia; order Chitinophagales; family Saprospiraceae; genus JAAUTG01. The sequence continues at coordinate 6,371 of JBCDKV010000287.1, forward strand.
TGTTAAGCAGTGATGGTTATTGGCTGTTAGCTATTGGCTGTTAGCTATTGGCTGTTAGCTATTGGCTGTTAGCTATTGGCTGTTAGCTATTGGCTGTTAGCTATTGGCTG
>JBCDKV010000288.1:0-6469 GCA_038746215.1 Bacteroidota bacterium
ACTTCTGGTGCTGTTCTACTCGCTAATCCGAGTGTCACTTCCGATGCCAATGGTTCGGATTTCGCGCTTTTTGAACTACTAGAAGATCCTTCGGATGTGTACGATGTCTATTTCGCAGGTTTCAACGCTACCGACGATCCTGGCAATGGTGGTGTGGGTATTCATCATCCTAGAGGAGATGCTAAAAAAATTGCCACGCCACCATTGCCAGGATTGTCGGTAGCGTTGAAACCTGCGAAATAGACATCGTACACATCCGAAGGATCTTCTAGCAATTCAAAAAGTGCAAAATCCGAACCATTGGCATCGGAAGTGACACTCGGATTAGCAAGTAAAACAGCACCAGAAGTTGTCTCATTGGGAACTGCTCCTGAATTGGCGCAGCCTGGTCGCTCGTAATTGAAATAGCAGACCATAGTGGGCAAATCGTTGTTGCTGATGGCATCGTAGGTAGGGTCAAAACAGTGATTCGCAGATAGGAAATAAGGACGGCAATCATTGGCAGTCGTATTGATGAGCGAACCCGTACAAAGTTCGGAACCATTTAGCGTGATTCGAGCAACACTCTTCTTGATGATTTGCCAGTCGTCGCCTTCGGGCGAACAGTTGATATTCACTTGGCAGGAACCCGCATCGCCTAAGCCTTCATCCGTTTCGGGGAAAGAACGATAGCCGTGTGCAATCTGGCTGACAGAGATCATGCCTTGTCCTCGTACAGCGGCTGGCTCAAAATATTCTAAAATCACGCTGGTGCTGTGTACCATAGCAGTGGCAAATCCTCGAGAAGGCTTGTTGTTGTGCGGCCCAAAAGCACCCAAGATTTCCGTCCGATCCGCAGAGTAAATATAGTATAAACCACCGCTCGGCATAAAGAAATCGTCGTACAGTAGATTGACCGACAAAGCCTCTTCACAATTGATTTTTAATCGCCAAATGCGATCACCGTTGGGCAGCTCTGTCCATCGCCCGATAGTATTGATGTTGTAGCTGACGGGAAAAGGAAAAGCAAAACGGAAAGGCATATTGTCCATAGCGCGAAGGCTATCTTCTTCTAGTAGTGCCTCCAAATCAATAGCAGGCGTATTGACCGTAGGGATATTATTATCGTCTAAACCTAATTGAAAACTTCTGGGTGTTCCTCCTAACTCAATTTGCGCCTGCGCATAGTTGAGCAACAGAAAAAAGCAAAGGAATAGATAATAAAGGCGGTATTGCTGTGCCATAAAAGTGTGTAATTTAGCCATTGATGCTATGAAATAAGGCTTGTCCGTTGGGTTAAGTTAACCTTTCTATCGAGCTGATTTTCGATAGCTGCTAAGCAGTCCTAAAGACTCACAGATTAACTTATGCTTCGTACGTACAGTATAATAAGCGAAATGATTCACGGACTCAACTTTGATTGCATAGCATCAATTCTTGTTTAAGAATTTTTGCCCAAGATAGGAAGATATTTTTAATTGTGGGGCTGTTTAAGTAGGTGGACTTGAATAAGCGTCACAATTTGAGCGAGCTATTTTTTGAGCTAAAAGTGCTTCAAAATCGTTGCATAGTAATATTTCGTTTTTATTGTGGATGTGGTGGACGAGTAGTTGATTCTAGCTATATTATGCAACTTACATTTGTCTGATTTTTGCTAAAACGGGTCAGAAAACCGCTCCGCTTTCAACATACTTTCATCCGTTAGCGTCTTCAAAAAAGCAATCAAATCTTGCTTTTCGTGATCGCTTAGATTCAAGCGTTTAGGTTGGCGTGGATGAACGCTTCTATCTTGCAGATACCAATTCAAGGATTTATGATTTTTTACGCCATGATCGTAGTGATCTACCACTTCTGCTAGCGTTGTAAAACGAGCATCGTGCATATAAGGAGCAGTCAACTCTATGTTTCTTAAACTTGGAATTTTAAAGCTTCCATTGCCTGCACCCTTATCTTCATAAGTCATATCCAGACCAATATTTGCCGTCCAATTGGAAGTGAAATGTGGTGCATTATGACAACCTCCGCAACCCGCTTTGCCAAAAAATAGAGACATTCCTGCCTCCTCACTTCGAGTGAAATTGGCGAATTCAGTCGTCATTCCTTGGTCGTATTTGGAATCATAGCAATAAATAGATTTGACGAACGTAGCAATGGCAAGGGATAAATTTCCCTCCGTAATGACACTCTGCCTAAATACTTCTTCAAAAAGCACTGGATAATGGGTTGATTGTTGAAGTTTTTGAGTAAGTTGCTCAATATTTTCAATCCCCATTTCAATGTGATTCTGAATGGGTTTCATTACTTCTTTTTCCAAGCCATCACCACTAAAATCCCAAAAAAAACGCCTCTGGAATCCTGCATTGACTAATGCCATAGAGTTGCGGGTGGTTTGCTCTCCAAATAGTCCAGTACTGAATTCTAAGTTATCAGAAAAGGCTTTAGACTGCTGATGACAACTAGCGCAAGAAATTAGATTGTTCTTAGAAAGTATTGGATCATAGAAGAGTAGTCTTCCGAGTGCTGCTTGACGATTAGCTATGCTGTCATTGCCAATCCACATACCTCCTCTATCGTATAAATGATCGGGAACATCTCTACTAAAATAGTCAAAGTACTCCAAGCTAATATTTTTGGCTTGCTCGGTAGTTTGAATTTCGTCTTTTTGGCAGTTTGTTAGTACAAGCAAAAATGCTAGAAGAGTGAGCGATGAGAAAAGGCGGATTTTCATAAGCGTTACTTTTTAGAATTTATAGAATAAGGCAACACTAGTTGGAAGTCTCAGCAAGTCACTGTAGGTGATTGCTCTATCGGTTGCAGTGTCACCAAGGGCATTCTCCTCGAACCTAATATCTTCCAATACGAAACTAGCTCTGATATAATAATTCAACTCTGTGAAAATACCCAATCGGGTACTGAAATTATATTGTAAACCAAGAAAAGGACCAGCACCCGTTGATAGCCGATAAGTAGCTCTAAAATTTCCATCTTTTGCGTCCTTAAAGCTTTCACTTACTCTAGTGCTACTGTAAAAGGGTTCTATCAACCAATCCACACCATAAAAGATCATTGCTTTTTTAAAAACATCTTTTTGCTTTCCCCAACCTATTCTGTAATCGATGTCTATTCTATTGTTGTTTCTAGCTAGATCAGTATTTTTTCGATCAAAAGAACCACCCAGATCAATATCTAGTCCCATTCGTAATATTTTCTTATTAAGACGGTATCTTCTGTAATAAAATTGGTAGCCACCTCTTCTTCCAATCACATTATTATCTAAAGGTAGAAATACATTGACAAAATTGAGATCTAATCCAACTTCATGTATTATTGTGCTATCTTGAATTTGATCTTGACCAATAGCAAGGTAAGAAATGGTCACTAGTGAGATTAGGCAAACAAAGCTCTTCATGGAGTGTGTGGGTTTTGTGATATCTAAATATTAAGCAGTCAATTGTAACACGACAAAAATAGAGTATTATTGCTTATGTTTAAAGTGCATTTCATCAATGTGCTAAAATAATTTGTCTGAAATAAAGAACAAACGACAGAACTATTTCTCCTGCTCGTGTATAATGTATGCTGCTCGTTACCACCTCTGAGCTGTATACGGATAAAAGGTCAGGACTCTTGTCCGTTTTCTGTTGTGTGCAGTGGAAAGGACAGGAGTCTTTCTACATTGGTCAGCATACAACGAAACACGTTGTAGTTAGCATTTCGTTTTTATTGTGAAGGTGGTGGACGAGCAGTGAAGTGTCGACGAGGACTCTTTACATTTGTAGTGCAGAGCAATCTCTAGAAAATCTATCTGCTTGCGCGTAATGAATCATATCTAAATTCTTCAACTATTCTTCAAAAGATGCTGTTGTGAGATATAATATTTAGCAACTTATTCAAAAATCTATCGACTATATGGCAGTCATTGCACTAGAGGGAATGTCTTTTCACGCTTTTCATGGCTATTATGAAGAGGAGCAAAAAATGGGTGGAGCATTCATCTTAGATGTCTACCTAACAACGCCCTCGGTAGCTAGAGCGGCAGCTTCGGATGATTTGGATGGTACCATTAATTACGAGACCATTTACTTTATTTGTAATGCAGAAATGAAGAAGACATCTAAAATGATAGAAGCCGTTGCGCAGCGTATTTTGGATCGTCTCAGCTATCAATACGAAGAACGAACGGAACACATCAAAGTGCGATTGCGAAAATGTAATCCACCACTAGGCGGTAAAGTGGCTTGTGCTTATATAGAGCTAGAATCATCAAGCAGTGGCGGTAGCCAAGGCGGTGGGGGGCGTTCGTTTAATGATATGGATGATGATGATGACGATATGGAATTCGATAATTTTGGGAGTATGTTTAGGTAAGTGAGTCTGCATGCTTGCTACTGGACGTTTTCAAAGACCCTTCGGACAGCAATGATATTGTTTTTGATGATTTTTTGAAAAAATCATCAAAAATAACATCATTCCTGTCCAAAAGAACCGCCCCAATTGCTAATCTTTATGAAATAAAGATTAGCAATTGGAACACTAAAGTATCGACTACTTTTGCGACTCAGATAAACGTGTCGTTTCCGTCCATAGAAAACCTTTAGGCATATCAACGAATAAACTGGAGTCTAGCTTTTAACGATTGTCATAGCAAGAACTTCCCTTTCATTTATTCCAATCTCAGATCAAGAGAGTGCAGCCGTCTCCTTCGCTAGTTTTGTCGCTGGTTTGTAGCTCTTCTTATCTATAATCATTTTGGCAAGTATTTCTTTCATAATCTCCGAAGTACCGCCACCGATCGGTCCTAAACGACTGTCTCTCAGCATTCTGGCGAGTGGATATTCTTCCATGTAGCCGTATCCACCGAGAAATTGTAGACATTGATAAATAACTTGATCGGCGATTTTTGTGCATTGTAACTTGGACATGCTGGCTTCTTTCACTACGTATTCACCTTGATCTAATCGCTTGATTGTTGCGTAGTTAAAGGTTTTAGCCATTTCTACTTCGGCGGACATTTCTGCGATCCGATGACGTAGTGCTTGGTAGCGATCTAAAGATTTACCAAATGTTTTGCGTTCAGACATATATTGCAAGACATATTCCAGCGCATATTCTGCTCTAGCGTGTGCATTAACGCCCATGATAAGTCGCTCTAGTGCCAAATGCTGCATCAAATAAGAAAAGCCTTGTCCTGCTTCTCCCAGTAGGTTTTTTGCGGGTACTTTTACTTCATCAAATGCTATTTCGGCAGTATCAGAGGCTCGCCAACCCAGTTTATCCAATTTGGAAGCACTAATACCTGGCATATTTCGATCTAACACGAATAGACTAATGCCTTTTGCGCCTTGTTCGGGATTAGTTTTTGCCGATACAACTAAGTAATCGCTGTAGATACCGTTGGTAATAAAGGTTTTTGAACCACTGATGATATAGTGATCGCCTGCGGCCACGGCAGTCGTACGCATCGCCGCTACATCCGAACCAGCGAAAGGCTCTGTGATGCAAAGACAACCGATTTTTTCTCCACTGATGCTCGGCGCAAGGTATTTTTCTTTGATATAGGGAGAACCCTCCGCATTGAGGTGTGTCATAGCGAGATAGGTATGCGCCCACATCGCCGCCGCAAAACCACCAGAATTGATGCGCTGCATTTCTTCTAAGAAGATAACGGTATAGAACAAATCCAGATTTAGTCCACCGTATGCTTCTGGATAGTTGATACCAAAATAGCCCATCTCACCGAATTTTTGCCAGATGAAACGCTCAATCGTTCCTTCTTTTTCCCATTTATCTAAATGTGGAATGACCTCCTTTTGGAGGAAGTCTCTGAATCCTTCTCGGAAGAAGACGTGTTCTGCTGTGAAATACATAGTTGCGTATATTTTTAATTTTCGATTTGTGCTTTTAGGTATTTTGGGATTTGCTATTAGGGCTTTGTGAAGTCTCAGTTTTGTTAGCATTTTACTTGGAAAGACCCTGAGTCCATGTAAGAATATTCAGCAACAAGTATGCTCAGTAAGTCTCTTCGGACGGAAACACAAATTTTTCCTAAAAAATTTGTGTTTCCGTCCATAAAAAACTTTTAGGCACACTTGTTGCGCGATCTTAAGCGCTTCACTAAGATTTATTTCAAGCATTGCCCAAAACTTTGTATACCTCTAATCTGTGATCAATATTTTGCATAATAAATACATTCTATTTGCAAAAATGTTGCTTAGAGATCGTAAAATAGTAAAAAAAACGGAAATAAATAAATTACGCAGCTACGGCAAGAAATATCTACTCGTATAAAGCATAGGAAAGTATCACAAAAGGATGGAATACAAGCAGAAAAAAGACGAATCTAAAAGGCTAGACGGTCGTTTTAGCTTTGTCCAAATCGAAATTGACTAGCGGGCCCTCCACATTGATGCCTTCGGGTTTTGAAAGGTGCTCGTGCTCCCCACTCCCCGCTCCCCATTCTCCCTCTGTCAAGTATTCATTCTCCCCCTCC
>JBCDKV010000289.1:0-6449 GCA_038746215.1 Bacteroidota bacterium
AGCGCTTAAGATTGCGCAACAAGTATGCTCAAAGGGTTTTATGGACGGAAACACAAATTTTTTAAGAAAAATTTGTGTTTCCGTCCAAAGAGAATTACTAAGCATACTTGTTGCGCGAATTCTTTGCATTGACTCAGGCTGTTTTTAAGTAAAATGTTAACAAAACTGAGACTTCGTACAGCCATAATTCTCAAAGTCAAGTTTACAGACTTTTTAAGAGGATTATGAGACAAATAGTTTTGAAAATACTCAACTTAGCCAACAGCCAACAGCCAACAGCCAACAGCCAACAGCCAACAGCCAAGAAAGTTATAGATTGCGAAAACACAGGTCATTCATCATCAACAATAATTATCGACCTACTATGAGAAAGCAGATTATTTTTCCCACATTAATTTTATTATTAAGCACATTTTTACTCCAATCTTGCTTGCAAGATGCTTGTGATGCCAGTCGTACTTTTGTTCGATTTGATCCAGTCTACCGACAAGCAAGCGATATTCGATTACCAGTAGAATCAGAATCACCGAGAGCCTTGGAGAATCCTGGTAAAATCTATTACTACCAGCAGTACATGTTCATCAATGAACGGCAGGAAGGTATCCATGTGATCGACAATAGCGACCCTGAGAATCCTCAGAATATCGCATTCATCACGATTCCTGGGAACGTAGACATGGCAGTTCGTGGCAATACGATGTACGCAGATAACTACATGGATTTATTAGTACTCGACATCAGCAACCTAACGCAGCCTCGGATCATGGATCGTCAAGAGGATGTCTTCATCAACAATTTTCCTTTTGACGAAAATAGAGGCTATATCGTAGCTTATAATGAAACAGACATCACGGAGAGGATCAATTGTGCTGATCCACGCTTTGGACAAAATAACTTTTGGAGGGGCGGTGGCTGGTTTGTCAGACAAACGGAGTTCTTTGATGCCAGTGTTAGCAATGGAGGCGGAAATACTGCTACGCCACAAGGAGGAGGAGGTGGTTCTTTTGCCCGCTTTGCGATCTACCAAGACTTTTTGTATGTCATCGACAATAGCAAAATGGACGTCTTTGATATTGAGGTCGCAGAAAAACTGAGTCCGCTCAATACCGTAAACGTAGGTTGGGGTATCGAAACGATTTTCCCTTATCAGGACAAACTATTCATTGGTGCCAATAACGGGATGTATATTTTTAACAACCAAGACCCTACCAATCCAACTTATGCCTCTGTATTTACACATGCACGTGCATGTGACCCAGTGGTAGTGGAAGGAGAGACTGCCTACGTTACCCTGCGAGATGGTACGTTCTGCGAAGGCTTTGAAAATCAATTGGATATAGTAGACATCAAAGATATTTTCAATCCTAGATTGATCGCTTCCCACGGTATGGATAATCCGCATGGGCTGTCGGTTAGGGATGAAATTGTGTATCTCTGCGATGGAGAGAGCGGTCTGAAAGTACTCAATGTAGCCAATCCAAAAAGCATTAAGAAGCTAGATCATGAGAAATTTAAAACCTACGATGCCATTGCCTTACCCAATAATGATGTGGTCATGGTAATTGGTGATGATGGTTTTTATCAGTTCGATGCTAGTTCGCCAAAAAATTTAAAGCTGCTAAGTCGAATTCCTGTGGAGCGATAGAAGGATGGCTCTAAAGTGCAAGTGGTAAGTGTCAAGTGCAAGTTCAAGAAATGCACTGTGTAGTTGGAGTGACTCACAGTAGGGTAGATGCGAAGTAGCTGAAAAGTGCAAGTGTCAAGTAACAATGCAACAATGCAACCATGAAGCAATGAATCCATGCAACCATGAATCCATGCAACCATGAATCCATGAACAACTCAAATATTATTATGAAACCTATAGTGTTTGCAATCTACATAATGGCGCTGTGTCTGGGGCATCAAGCCTCAGCACAGATCGCTACTACGCAGTATATGGATAGCTTAAAGACTGACGTAGTGTACTTGAAAGATGGTAGCATATTTAGGGGTAGTATTTTAAAATACTACCCTAATGCTACTTTAAAAATGGAGCTGTTGAGCGGTGCTAAAGTACGCTTCGACGCCAAAAACATCTTACGCATTGAGCAGGGCATTGCTGCGCTTGAAAAAGTGGCGCAACAACCAAAGCCAAGCAAGGTGAAAGCCTTCAAAGACGAAGGTTTTGAGCATATGGCTGCGCTGAGCTTCCTCAATGGGACAACACCTTGGAACAGCGACTATATCCTCGGCTTGGGGCTAAATTATGTGGTGAGCTATAAATTCAATCCTAAGTACAGTTTGGGGATCGGTTCGGGGGTAGATTACTATTATTTGGCGCAGCGCGAAATGGTAGTACCTATATTTGTAGCAGCTAAACGGAGCTTTCCTTGGAAAAATAGTTTGCAACCTTTTTTGACGCTTTCGGGCGGCTACGGTATTGGCATAAAAAGTGAAGCACAAAACGTATCGGATGCAGAAGGGGGATGGATGCTGCACCCTGCCGTTGGATTGGAATTTGGTTCTTCCAAAGACTATCATTGGCAGTTGGATTTGGGCGTTCGTATGCAAAGCGCGAACTTCACTTTTGACAGTCCTTGGAATGCACGTGAAACGACAATGCACGAAATGACGTTTAAGCGTTTTGCGGTACGATTGGGTTTTGTTTTTTAAAGTAAAAGCGCACTACCTAGATTTGCTAAATTTTCAAAATTTAGTAAATCTTTTTACAGTAAAAAGCAGATCAACAAAATCAATAAAATCTAAACTTACTATCCTACTCCAAAGCATCCAAACATCAGGCAACTGATTACCCATACCGATGAGAGATTACACAGAAAAAGAAATCATAGCGGGCTGTATTCGGAATGAGCGTTCCTTTCAGGAATTGCTTTACAGGCAGCACTTTGCGGTGATGATGGGTATTTGTATGCGCTACACCAAAGATCGGGATGTTGCCATGCAGATTGTGAATAATGGGTTTTTAAAAGTATTCAAAAAAATAGATACCTTTTCGTTTAAGGGTTCTTTCGAGGGCTGGATCAAACGAATTATCTATCATAGTGTATCGGACTATTTTCGCAGCAGTTCAAATAAATTACATTTTTTGATGCTCGAAGACCGAGACAAACCTATAAGCGGAGAAGCATTAGAACAGCTTTACTTTGAAGATATTATGAACATGGTGGAAATGCTTCCACCGGCTACCAAACAAGTATTTGTACTCTACGCCATTGAGGGGTACAAACATCATGAGATTGCTACCAAATTAGGCATCAGTGAAGGAACCTCCAAGTGGCATTTATCGGCTGCTCGGAAAACACTGAGACAATTGATTGAACAACACAAATTAAAATCTAATGCAAGTTGAGCCCAACAACGGTAATGAGCTAGACCAGCAGTTTGAAGATCATGCTTGGTCTCAGATGGCAGAAATCCTAGACCGGGAGATGCCAGTGAAAAAAAAGCGACGCTTACTTTTTTGGCTGTTTTTGCTATTCGGTATACTGATAGGTGGTGCTGCTGTCTTTCATTTTTCCTCACAAGAAGTAGCAGTAGGATCTTCGACGCAAGCTTCTGTAGTTGAGCAAACTGAGCTTTTCAACTCGAACAAAGACCTGAAACAAAAAGAGCAGATAGCGCAACGAGAAAAGACAAGCGCAGCTACAAATCAGCAGGCAACGACTAAACGACAAGCGGCGACTACAGCAACGGCAGAACAATCACAAGCTTCCATTGCAACTGAAAATGCCGATAGCCCAAGTGCTGCTGCTAATAAAGATGCCCAAGTGAAAACGACGATTCAATCCGACGAAGATAAGCATTCAGAAACATCAGACCAACAGCATATTTACATAGATTCACTGACAGACGAGACCACCCCAAAAACAGACAATCATTTGCCCATTATAGCACAACAAACACCAGCAGAGGATGAACAAGTAATAATTAGTGACTTAAACCTTCGATTAGAGCAACTACAAAAACATCCACTTCAGCAGCTAGATCGTGATAATTTTAGTATCCGTAAAAAGCTCATTGAGCCGAAGAAATCTAGGCTAGATTGGTATTTGCAAGTCAGTGAAATAGCAACTTTACAAAATGATTTTCATCTTAGTTTCGGTGCTGGATTGGCTTACCGATTGTCTGCTGGTTGGCAAATTCAATCGGGCGTGAGTTGGATATTTCCCAAACAACGTCCTGCTAGTAACTTAGAATTTGATGTACCTCCCGATCTCATGGATACGATGTTTGCGGAAAATTCAAATACTGGCAATTACGATTTTCTAGAGACGCATTCGGACTCTATTCTGTTTACGAGCAGAGGCTACCATTTTTTGCGCATTCCACTGCGTATTGCTTATCAGTTTCATCCGCGATTCAAATCCTACTTTGGGGGGCAAATTAACCTTCCAATGATTGGTGAAACCGCAGAACAACTCTTTGATAATGAAATGGATATTACTGTTGTTCGGACAACAGCACCAACATTAGTCGATTTCTCCAACCTTCGCGTACAACCTAATTTGCAATGGCACGTCGGTTTGCAGTTTATTGTCAGTGAGCATTGGATCATTGATGGTGCTTACCATCATTTGCTACCCAACCAAAGTGGTCGCAATCACTTGGAACGATTCTTCGAGCTTGGATTGCAGTATCAATTTTAGGATAGTTAGTTGCTAAGCTTGAAATTCAAATCCATTGGATCGGTAAGCCCTCAGGATTGCCGAGCCTACTTTACATGAGAATTGTAGACTAGCCAATAGCTAATAATGCGAATAACGGGTAGAATACTCCATTTTGTGGTAGGACAGCCTTACTAAACTTTTGAAACTTAGTAAAGCTCATGAGATCGCGCAACAAGTATGCTCAAAGGTTTTTTATGGACGGAAGCACAAATTTTTCCAGAAGAATTTGTGCCTCCGTCCGAAGATATCTACTGAGCATACCTGTTGCTCAATTTTTTTTAAATTGACTCAAACTGTTTTCAAGTAAAATGTTAAGAGAAATGAGACTTTGTACAGCTCTAATTGCCAACAGCCGTTAAACTTATGCTTGCATTAGAGATACCACAATTGCGATGATGCCGACCACAAAACAATAAATAGAAAAGTAAGTCAGCTTACTATTCTTGACCAATTTTATCATCCATTGGCAAGCTAGCAAACCCGTGAGAAAAGCGGCGAAGAAAGCAGCAATAAAAGGAATTGCCAATTCGCTAGAATAGTCCATTTTTCCGTCGAGAATATCTTTTGCCATTTTCCCCAAAATCAATGGGACGACCATCAGGAAGGAAAAACGAGCGGCACGTTCTCTATCAATGCCTAGCAAAACAGAAGTGGAGATGGTAGCACCCGAGCGGGAAATACCTGGCAAAATAGCAATGGCTTGTGCAATACCAATGACCAGCGCATTGGCGAAGCTTACTTTTCTTTCGGTGCGTTTAGCGCGATCAGCGAGGAAGAGCAATGCACCCGTGATGAGTAGCATGAAGCCGACCAACAAGATTCGACCATTGAACAAAACCTCCAATTGTTCTTCAAAAACCAAGCCAACCACCGCCGCAGGAATCATGGATAGCACAATTTTGAAAGCAAACAACCAATCTTCATTGAATTTGAAGCTGGTGTAATCGCTCGCTTTCATGGAAAAAAGCCCCCTAAAGATGCTAGTAATATCTTTTCTGAAAATGATGATGGTGCTGAGGGCAGTGGCGGCGTGCAATACGACGGAAAATTGGTCTTCGTATTCGGCATAGTCCAAATTGAGTAGTGCCTGACCAATTTCGATGTGTCCACTGCTGCTGACTGGTAAAAACTCAGTGAGTCCCTGAATGATGCCAATGATGATTGCTCTGAGTATATCTTGCATGTCGGGTAGAACAGGATTTAGATTACTTTAAACAAGCTGTTGCTTATTTAAAAATGGCAAAAATTTCAATCACTAACCCGCTCAAAATAACGATAGGTGCAAGGATCGTACGACGAGTACTGTAAATAATATCCTCATCCCAAGTATCGGGGTCGGGCATACCGCCGCCACTCATTAAAAACATCCCTAAGACCACTATACCTGCTCCTAACAGCATCATTAGATAGTTCTTTCTACCAAAAAGCAGGGGTTCTTTCTCCACGGATCGTCGTTTCGCACGTACACTCGCTGCTTCGGTCGTATTGGCACGTTTGGTGCTACTGCGCTTGGTACTGACCGTTTTTTTAGCCGCAGGTTGCTTGCTTTGCTTATTGGTCGTAACTACTTTTTTCTTGCGTTGACTCATGAATAAGTGTGTTTGTTTGGTAATCTGTTTATTTTAGTAACGCACAAGAAATAAATTTACATTCTTAAATAAGTCTTTTTGTAATCATAAAATTAAAATTTTTACTTCGTAAAAATTTTGATTTTGGGAGGACTTTTGGACAGCAATATCATTGCTGTCCGAAGGGCCTTTTGAAAATGGAAGGAAAAAC
>JBCDKV010000290.1:0-6431 GCA_038746215.1 Bacteroidota bacterium
AATGCAAAGAATTACCAAACATACTTGTTGAGCGATCTCAAGCGCTTTACTGAAATTTTTCTAAGGTATCACCAAAAACTTCTTACACGACTAATCAGAAATCCAAAGCTCCTACTTCCACAAAAGGTGTAAGGGAATTTGTAAAAGATAACCCACCCATTTTTAATTTTCTCTCAAACTACTACTGCGTTGATTCAAGAATAGATCCTTTACCATTCTTGAATGGAGTCAGGTAACATAGGCTATCTTCCTTCTTCGCGCCTTGTATTAGTTCGCGATAATTCTTAAAAATTTGGGTAGTTTTCCTTTTACAAATTCCCTAAATTTCCGCCGTCCTCACCAATTCAATAAACTTTATCTGTGCTTCTTAGTTCAGTCTTCATTTGCAATGCTACGTACTTGGATAAAGAATTAACAAAGCATGATACAATATTTCATCGGATTAGGAAGCAATATCGAACCAGAAAAGAACATGCTCCGCATGATAGCAGCACTTTTCAAATGGTCAGCACAAGTAGACCTTAGTAAAATCTATCGGTTTGCACCGCATAAAATCGTGAGCGACCAATATTTCTTAAATGCAGTGGTTCGCATTGAAAGTTCACTTTCCGCCGAAGCACTAAAGGCACAATTGGTAGCGCTAGAAGAAACACTTGGTAGAGACCGCAGTGATCCGAATAAGAAAATAAAAGATCGCACTGCCGACCTAGACATTTTGTTCGGTTTGAAAGCAGGCGAACAAGCATTTGATCTGAAAGACCTGCAAGAAGAAATCTATGTGCTATATCCCTTGCAAGATTTACTGCTGTTTTTGGATTATGAAATGGGTGAAAAATTAGAGAATAGAGCTTTAAAAAAGGTGAATCTTCAATTGGGTGAATTACAGATTGGGGAAAAAGCTGTAAGTTTGCAAAAGCAAGATCAGGAATGATAGATAAATAAAGTTGCAAATTTTGAGCAAGCTATTTTGGGTTTATTTTTTGATTTAATGAAGGATGAGCAAAAACCGTTTGTGAACCGCAAAGCGGATGGGCGGCTTGGTACTTTGACTGAGTTCAAGTAGAAAATAAGGATGAATGAGCAATCCAAAAGGGTGAAAGTTAAAACACTTTCAAGCGAATGAACCGCTAGCGGACGGGATGCAAGTCGTTCAAAATTGTAAATTTATTTGTGTATCATTCCTTAGTTGTTCGTTCGAGCATAGAAAAATCACGGAGCGATAATGAAAAAAGTCAAGAAACAATCGGCACTGGTGACGGGAAGTGCCATTCGATTGGGGAAACATATTGCCTTAGCCTTGGCAGAAAAAGGTTACGACATAGTCATCCATTGCAACAGTTCGGTCTTAGCAGCCGAAGAAACCGCCGAAGAAATTCGTAGCATTGGTAGTAAATGCGCCATTTTTCAGCATGACCTCAGAGCAACGGACGGCATGAAGAAATTGCTCAAACAGGTCACTGCCCTATTTCCGCGACTGAGTGTTTTGGTGAATAGTGCCTCTGCCTACACACAAGCAACTATTATGGACACCACGCCCGAAATATTTGATCAACAATTTGACGTCAATATTCGCGCTCCTTTTTTTATGACCCAAGCCTTCGCCAAAGTTGTAGGCAAAGGCAATGTTGTCAATATTATAGACAATAAAGTAGGCTTCAATCAGTACCAATACGCAGCTTATCTATTAGCCAAAAAGTCACTGGCAGATTTTACTAAAATGGCAGCTTTGGAACTCGCGCCCAAGATTCGTGTCAATGCCGTAGCACCTGGTGTGGTGTTGCCTGCCTCTTCTCGCTCCAAAGAATATATCGAGTGGCGCAAAAAAAGTATTCCACTGCACAAACAAGGGAACACCAAACATATCACGGATGCTATTTTAAGTCTGCTAGACAATGATTTCATATCGGGGCAAATGCTGGTGGTGGACGGTGCAGAAAATATCGCTCAGGTCGGAAAGAATGCTGGGGAATTTGACCAATCTAAGGTATAGGTAGACGATATATCTTATTGATTTATTTAACAGATCAAAGATATGCGGACTTGCTCTCTAAGCGGCTATTCTTCTAAGAGCTTGTTTGGAATTTTTACAAACTGATAATCAGTAGTTTGCGGTTCTGACAAGGTGAAAAATTAGTTGCATATCTGGATACGGAACTCATTTTTCATGCAGTCAGGTTCGTAAAATGTTGGTTATCAAGCAGGAAAAATCCAAACAAGCTCTGAGATTGAAATTTGAACCCACTGGATCGGTAAGCCTCTAGGATTGCCGAGCCTACTGTTACTAACTGCTCGGCAATCCTTAGGGCTTACCGATCAGTAGACGTCTTCAACCTTAGAATAATAGCCCTCTTTAAGCTAAATACAAACACACCAATGACAATGCTTTTGAGACCCACTCCAAAAGTGTAATGGCGTAAAAATCTACTCAAACAAAAATCTGAGCTCATGCGCTTCCTCATCCCTTACCTATTGGTATTCCTATCTTGTTTTTTTGCCTGTACGTCAGATATGCCTATGAATAAAAATTTGCCCAAGACCAATAGCGATTATCGTGCAGAATCGCATCGCCCACTTTTTCATTTCACACCCGATAGCATGTGGATGAATGATCCCAACGGGATGGTTTACTACGAAGGGGAATATCATCTATTTTACCAATACTATCCTGATAGTACGGTTTGGGGACCGATGCACTGGGGACACACGATCAGTAAGGATTTGGTACATTGGGAAAGGCTTCCCATTGCGCTGTATCCCGATAGTCTGGGCTACATTTTTTCTGGAAGCGCAGTGGTAGATTGGAAGAATACTTCTGGTTTTGGAGTTGATGACAATCCTCCAATGATTGCTATTTTTACGCATCATTTAGCCGAAGGTGAAAAAGCAGGCGCGAACGACTTCCAATATCAAAGTATCGCTTACAGCAATGATAGAGGACGTACTTGGACGAAATATGCAGAGAATCCAGTATTGAAGAATCCAGGTATTAAAGATTTCCGTGATCCAAAAGTCATCTGGCACGAAGCTAGCGAAAAATGGATTATGGTTTTGGCAGCTTTTGACCGTATCAAGATTTATAGTTCGACCAATCTGAAGTCGTGGACATTTGAAAGCGATTTTGGAGAAGGCTTTGGGGCGCAAGGTCGTCCGTGGGAGTGTCCTGATCTCTTTCCGCTACTAGTGGAAGACACTGACGAAACAAAATGGGTAATGCTGGTGAGCATCGGAAAGGGGGCGTCCAATGGTGGTTCTGGTACGCAATACTTTGTGGGCGATTTCGATGGAAAAACCTTTACTTCCGACTACCCACCCGAACAAACGCTTTGGGTGGATTGGGGAAAAGATAATTACGCTGGCGTCACTTGGTCGGATGTACCCGCCCAGCTTGGTGAACGTATTTTCATAGCTTGGATGAGCAATTGGCAATACGCACAAAAAGTACCAAGCGAGCGATGGCGAAGTGCTATGACCATTCCAAGAAGCCTCACTTTGCGATCAACTGAAAGCGGTGTTCGACTGTTTTCAAACGCAGTGAGCGGATTGGAAAGTCTGCGTAAATCAAGCCATACCATTGAACTAGGAGATCGACCCATGCGCTTACCCAGTCTAGCAGAACTTGATTTGACTTTTGATAATGCAGTGGAAGAAGATATTTTGTTGCGCTTGTCCAATAATTTAGGAGAATCTATCATCTTTGGTTATGATGCTAGGGTAGAGAGTTTTTTTGTTAATAGGAACAACGCTGGGAAGATGGATTTCTCCGAAGATTTTGGTGGCAAACATTACGCAGAACGCCTTCTGAAAGACGAAATCATTAAAATGCACATTTTCATTGATCGGTCTTCCATAGAAATATTAGCAGACGAAGGTGCTACGAACCTGACCGAATTGTTTTTTCCCAGCAAGGATTTCACGCAACTAGAAATCGCTACCTATGCCGACTTGACGGCAGGTACTCTTTACGAATTGAGTTCTATTTGGAATGACTAGTAGATATTTATTAGATGCAAGTAGTCGGATTGTAAAAGTGTTCAATTGTCGAAGTGATGGCGACGTGCTATGTAATTAGCAGGCACTGCTATACTGCGTATGCAGTTATTTTAAAATATGTTAATTCGTAAAAGTTTACAAATATATACCCCAAATAATTCCAGTTTTAGCTCTTGCGATTGTTCAACAAGCATGCCTAGTAAGTTTTTGTGAACGGAAACACAACAATTCAACAGTTCAACAAATCAACAATTCAACAACAACTATGAGTGCAACAGCAGCAATGCCCTATTTCATTAAGTCCTCCAAAAATCTAAGTGAATCAGAGAAACATACTGCTTACCAAAACGCTACGGAAGCGATTGAGCTTAATTTAGCAGGCGAAAGCAATATTATCGTCAAAATGTCCACCATAAATTGCTTGCTCAAGACGTTTTTACCTTACTTTTACTGGGTGGGTTTCTACTTAGTGGACCATGGACGTTTAAAGATAGGTCCGTATCAAGGTACTTTGGGCTGTTTGTATATCGACTTTTCGCGAGGAGTCTGTGGCAAAGCGGCGAGTACACGACAAACACAAGTTGTTTCGGATGTACACACACTGGAACAAGGTGCAGCCCATATTGCTTGTGACCCTAATTCGCAATCCGAAATCGTTGTTCCTGTTTCAGATAACAAAGGACGACTTCTAGCTGTTTTAGATGTAGACAGTAGTCTAAAGGGTTCTTTTGATGAGATAGATCAACATTATTTAGAAGCAATTGTGGAACAGCACTTTGCACAAACAGAGTCGGAAAAAGTATATGTGATCTGAAAGTATGCTCAACGAAATTGCCTCTGTTTAAACTATTGTCGTGTTTAGCGATCTAATTATACAGTAATCGAGATAACTCTGTGCAAATAGTTGAACTGTAAAATTGCTCAATTGTCGAATTGGTGGTAACGTGTTATGCAGTTAGCAGAACCTGTTAATTGTAAGATGAGAACAATCAATTCTACATTTTTCCAGTTCAGTGATTCTACAAAGTGGTAAAAATTAAAATGCACTTTTTTATTCTAGAATAAAGTACAGATTAGCTATGCTAATTGTAACATAATTAATTGAAAAAATAAGCAAATGAGTAGGACAATTCCAGTAGTAGATTTATCTAAATTTACAGCGGGTTCGGAGGAAGATCGAAAAGCATTTGTAGCGGAACTAGGAAGTGCTTTTCAAAACACTGGTTTTGTAGGCATTGTGAATCATGGTGTCCCAAAGCAACTAGTAGACGACTTTTATGCCTCGGCAAAAAAATTCTTCGCTTTACCAAAAACCGTGAAAAAGGAATACGAAGTGCTAGGTTTGGCAGGTCAGCGTGGCTACACTTCCTTTGGAAAGGAGCAAGCAAAAGGCGCTAAGGTGCCAGATTTGAAGGAATTCTTTCAGATTGGGCAGACGGTTCGAGATGGCGATGCGATCAAAGCAGCATATCCCGATAACGTTCAGACAGATGCAACACCCGAATTCACGAAACTTGGCGATGAACTCTATCAAGCCTTCGAGCAAGCGGGTGGTGCTTTGCTACAAGCCATTGCTATTTACTTGGATTTGGATGAAAACTACTTCAAAGATAAAATTCACAATGGGAATAGTATCCTAAGAGCTATTCATTATCCTCCGATTACCACTGCGCCTGAGTCTGCGGTAAGAGCTGGGCAGCACGAAGACATCAATTTGATTACCTTATTGGTGGGTGCTTCCGCTGGTGGATTACAGTTATTAAACGCAAAAGGGGAATGGCTCGCCATTACACCAGGCGAAGATGAAATCGTGGTCAATGTAGGGGATATGTTGCAAAGATTGACGAACAATTATTTGAAATCTACGACGCATCGCGTAGTCAATCCGCCCAAAGAACAGTGGCATTTGCCGAGATTGTCTATTCCATTTTTCTTGCATCCAAGAACCACTATGGATTTGAGTGCGCTAGAAAATTGTGTAAGTGCAGAGCGACCGCTTCGATACGAACCCATCACGGCTGGTGAATATTTGGATGAACGATTGAGAGAAATTGGTTTGAAAAAATAAAATAATAATTAGACGAGCTTATCAACTCGCTTGACATTTTTATTTTGTTTTAGGACTGTAAGAAGTCCCCTTTCACTTGAAGAAAGCCTGAGCCAATGCAAGAAAATTGAGCAACAAGTATGCTCAGTAAATTTCTTCGGACGGAAACACAAATTTTCAGTTATTTTTCTGATGAAAAATAACTGAAAATTTGTGTTTCCGTCCATAAAAGTCTTTGGGCATACTTGTTGCGCGATCTTAGGAATTTGACTAAGATTTATTTCAAACATTGCTCAAAAATTCGTATACTTCTAAGTAACGGACAAACAATAAGTTCCACATTTTGACCGAGCAGATTTTGTTCTGATACAAGGCGAAAAACGTAGGAATCCTC
>JBCDKV010000291.1:0-6402 GCA_038746215.1 Bacteroidota bacterium
AAATCAACAACTCCTTTCGATTGTAATAAGCTTTAGCTCAACAGAATATCATCGGGCTTAATGGGATTTTCCGCTTTAGCGAGTGCTAGCTTATCAATTTTAGCACGTTTAGGAATTAATCGCATCCCTAGCATGTAGGATTTTGGCTGATTGACGGCATCGACTGCAATTAAGCGATCTTGATCAAAATACCAAACAGAAATAGACTTTGCTACATTTTCATCGCGACGCACCACTACGTCTGTATAGCCATCGAGCAGTCCAACGATTTGGAGCTTTAAGCCATACTGATCTGACCAAAACCACGGTACTTTATTGTATTTCATCTCATTACCACAGATGTGCATCGCGGCAATATTGGCTTGATCCATGGCATTTTGTACGGATTCTAATCTCAATTCTCGGTCGTATATTGGATTGTAGTGTTGCGTGCAGTCGCCAATGGCATAAATAGCTGGATCACTGGTCTGGCAGTAGGCGTTGACACAAATACCATTTTCTGTATCCAGTCCCGCCGCTTCCGCCAAGGCTTGATTAACCTTCACACCAACCCCCACCAAAATAATGTCTGCTTCGTAGCGTGTGGCATTTTCACATACCACATATTGTTTACTATCCATTTGTTCAACCGCCGATACTGAAGTGGAAGTAACAATCTGAACCCCGTTTTCTTCGTGTAATGTAGTAAAAAAATCAGACATAACAGGTGCCGTGACACGCTGCAAAACGCGCTCTTCCCGCTCCAATACTGTCACTGCCGCTTCAAGTTTGACCAAGGAAGCGGCTGCTTCTAAACCAATATAGCCTGCACCAATAATGACGACTTTGGGCGTTTGTCCTTTTTCGAGGAAGGTATCCACACAAGTTTTAAGGGCTTGTGCATCGGGGAGATGACGAATCGTAAAGACGTTTTTGGCTTGGTCTATTCCCCTGAAGGCAGGAACGAAAGCAGATGCGCCCGTAGCAATGATTAATTTATCGTAAGAAACGCTGTTTTCGCCCATCAAAAGACTTTTTTTCGTACGATCAATTTCTTCAATACGTTGCCCCAAGCAAAGATTGATCTCTGCCTTTTCAAAAGCTTTTTCTGCTCTCAACCGCAGCATGGATTCAGGAAAAGTTCCTAGCAAATATTGTTTAGATAGAGGTGGCTTTTGGTGTGGAAAATGTGGTAAAGCATCGTAGAGGTCAATCTGTCCTTTCCATCCAAATTGTCTTACGGCAAAAGCTACGCTAGCACCGCCGTGGCTAGCTCCGATGATTGCGCAACGTGCAGCTACTGATTCGTATAAATGATCTGACATTAAAGTATGTTCGTTTTGTATACTTATACTCCGTTTGGGATAAAAAAGTGCATTTTGCGCTCTTGACATTTCCGAATACAAGCAACTAGTTGTACTTTCAAATTTGGCGGCATCTAGCCTGCCAAATTTGACCAAGGTTTTTTAAGGACAAAGAAGCGATTCTCGCTTCTTTGTCCTTAAAAAACCTTGATTCGCTGAGGAGGTGTCGACCTCCTCATCAGCGAAAACTTATCCCTAAATCTAGAGGTAAATGATGTGAGCAAAACTTATCTTTTTCAAAAGTAAAAGCACTTTTTCATCCCGTTTGCAGTATAAAATAGCTATTAATCAATTGGAAAAAACTGTGCGTTCAATTGATGAAAGCCGACTTTACGCCGAAATTCTCCCAATTCTTCTATATTTTCTTCGCCCTCGTTCAACTGAATACGTCCTACTTTTTCAATAAGCGATGCAATCAGCACATTCATAATAGCGCGAGCATGAGCAGAACCCAAGCAATTGTGCGTACTGAATCCAAAAGCAACGTGTGGATTAATTTTGCGGTCAAACTTTACTTCATTGGGACAATCGTAAACAGTCTCGTCGCGATTAGCAGCAGCATAGCACAGTGAAATGCGCGTATCTTCGGGTACTTTAGAGCCGCAAACTTCGGTATCTTTGGTAGCCACTCGCGCCAATTGCGTCAAGGGTGAAAAATAGCGCACCAATTCCTCTACGGCACGCAAGGTAGTCGTTTTATCATCTTTGAGCATTTGTAACATCTCAAAATGCTCGGCAAAATAAGCAATAGAATTGGTAATAAAATTAATGATCGTATCGCGTCCACCTGCGAATGTGAGGATCATTACACCTTTAATTTCTTCTTTGGTCAAAGGTCTCCCATCTAGCTCGGATTCGAGTAAGACAGAATAAAGATCGCCGCAAGGATTTGCTCTGGCGCGCTCAATCTCATCGTCGATATAGTCGTAGAGAATCGCTGCTTTATCGCCGTCTAAAGCTTCTCCTTCACTACGAAAAACGTGTGTTCCCCAACCGATCCAAACCTCTGATTCTTCGTAATTGGAGTTCAGCAGCACCGTCAAGGCTCGCGACTGAATGGGCAATGCAAATTCACTTACAATATCAATTTCCCTACCATCCAAAACATCATCTATGGCTTCGTCAATAATGGTTTTGAGTCTCGCCAAATATTCGGGCTGCATAGGACGACGAAACCAATCCTCTACCAGATTTCGATAGCCGCGATGTTCTGGTGGATCTACCTCAAAAGGTATTTGTCGGGTATCTCGAATGGAGACTTCGGAAGGTACAACTGTTCGTCCAACTGTTCCCGCAGACGAATAGGTTTTCCAATCATGTGCACATTTTCTTAAATCACGGAGGCGCATGACCATTTGCACAGGATCGTCTTGATCGTTCATGTAGCCAAGTCCTGTAGATTGTCGGGCTGCTGCAAAAGCATCTGGAAATTCACTTTTTTTCATCGCGGAATGATTTATTCGACTTTGTAATGCTGGTTGCTTTAATTATTTTATTGCAAAGAACGCTAAATTTTCAGATACTCAAATTACTTATCTTGGCTAAAAAGTAATCTATTTTATCAACAAACTCACCTTTCGATAAAAAGACTCAAGTTTCGCTTAAATGAGAAACTTGAGTAAGTATTATAGGTTTGTAAAAAATATTGATTTATACAAAGCCAATTCAAATGAAAAAGAAGACTACTGATTATTATCCACCCATGCTACCCAATCAATATCATCACTGTGTCAACCATGCGATTGCCGATACCTTACTATTTAGAGAAGCAGACAACTATCGTTATTTTTTGGAAAAATATAAGAAATATGTAGCACCCGTTACTGTAACCTATGCTTACTGTCTGATGCCTAATCATTTTCATTTTTTGATACAAATTCGTCCAACGGAGCAGATACAAGCGCATTATAAAAAACTAAAACCCAATACATCGCCCGATTGCACGACCTTTGATTATCACAAGTTCGTTAGTCAGCAGTTTAGCAACTTTTTCAATAGCTACGCTAAATCCTACAATAAAAAATACAAACGTAGAAGTGCCTTGTTTGAGGATTATTTTAAACGTCCTCTAATCACGAATAAAACTTATTTTCTCAATACGTTAAGATACATTCATCAGAATCCTGTCTTACATGGGTTCGCAGATGATTTGGAAACGTGGCCACATAACTCCTATCTTGCTTTCTTAGATGATAATAAAAAGGGTTACTACAAAGAGCGCGTACTTAGCCTGTTGGGCGGCTTGAAAGGATTTATTGACTTTCACCAAAATTTTAGATTAGATAAAGACTACGACGAATTTATAGATTGATAAACAAACCTATAAGGTCTTCGAAGACCTTATAGGTTTTCGACCACACTCGAACAGATAAACAGGTGCTAAAACAACTTCCACACGTCACTATCCTTCTACTCAGCATCTTGCTCAGTAGTACAATAGCTTTCCCTCAAGGCGAACCGACCTTGCGCGTAAAGCAACTAGACTACAAGGACGGATTAGTCGGGCGACGAGCAATGGCTGCGGTACAAGACAGCGATGGTTTTATGTGGATTGCTACGGTTGATGCCCTCAATCGCTATGATGGTATTCGTTTTCAGCATTTCAATCAATCGAATAGTGCACTCAATTATCGGGAAGTAAATGTTCGGGAACTATTCGAAGATGAACAAGGCTATTTATGGCTGCTATATTATGATAATATTTAATTTATACATCATCGCACTTTTGAAGTATTGCCCTTTGAGGAACGATTTGGAGAGATAGGTTTTCAAGCCATTGACATCAAATTTATCAATTCTAATGATGAAGGTACGGTACTGATTTATTTAAAAAATGATAAAAAGTATCTGTATCAAAATGGTAAAATTAGACCAATTGACTTTGGTGGAAATGGTTTTCCTGCGATAATTAATGACGGTGTTGTCAATTACGATAAGCACAATCAGCAACTATCTATCTATGATTTTGAAGGCAACTTAAAACTCAAACAGTGATTTGAGCCAATACCTTTTTATTTTGCAGGAGGAGACAGCATCTATGCGGCTCAATACAATAATACCACGAATAGCATTGATTTTTTAGTCTGTAAAAATAAAGTTTGCCAAGTCATCAGTAGCATGAAGTTGAATAGTAGCGATGAATATCATCTTGATTGGTTGTTTCAATACGACGAAAAACGCCAGCGTTTTTTAGCTTCCAACCCTAAGGTAACTCAGCAGAATATAAGGATTATTGATGTAAAAAGCGGTCGAAGTTTTCAAACTAATTTTAAAGACCAAGAATCATTTTTATGCATTGACAATAATGGCTTGATATGGGTGAGCCATAAAGATGGGATTACTTTGGTCGAATATGCTGAAAGTCCTTTTACTTACTATAAAGATGTAGTTAATGCGCGAGGCATATGGGCGAATGATGAAAAAATGGTCGTAGCGAGTTCGCACCTACAAGATTACATTTATGACATTGATAAACCCAATCAACCGACTGAGTTTAATGTCAATAACGGTATTTATTACATCGCCAACGATAAAAAAGCGTTTTGGGCAGGCAAGACAGGCAGTTTTTCAAAAATAGACCTTCCAACTAAAAAAACTCTTGAAACGGTTCATCTCAAAAAGATAGAGGATTATGGTCTGATATGGGCAGCTTTGCGAGATAGCGAAGGCAATTGGTGGTTGGAGCAGGATATTTTTAAATACAAATCTGACCTGTATTTTTACAATCCTACCAAACAGGATAGTGCAGACATTTTTAATCAATACAATGAATTTGAAGTTTTAAAAAATGCCTTTGTTATTCATTTTTTGGAAGATAAAAATATCATTTGGGCATCGTCCAATATGGGCATTATTCGCATTGATAAGCAAAAAGGTGTAGTAGGATTGTATAATAAAAAAGTAGAACGTTTGGCATTTTTAGAAGAAGAAAATGGTAAAAAACAGGTGTCGGACACTTTTGAAGTGTCCGACACCTTGATCCCCGAAAGCGACCAAAACTGGCTCACCGAATTAGAAACCTTAGTCACCGAAAATCTCAATAATAGCCAATTTACGGTAGCAGCTTGTGCCAAAAAATTCTATATCAGCGAACGGCAACTGCAGCGACGCATCAAAAAATATACAGGTCTGAGTTTTGTGAAATATTTGCGCTTGGCACGTCTCAAAAAAGCACGTCAACTATTGGAAAGCAGTGAAATGACCACTATTGCAGAGGTCGCTTATGCAGTTGGTTTTGAAACGCCTGCTTATTCTTCGAAGGTGTTTTACAAGGAGTTTGGTAAGCGACCTACTGATTATTTTTAGCTAGGTGTGTACAGCGAAATTCTTATTTCGGACACAGATTGGACAGTATCAAATTTGATCTTTAGGTAAAAGCTTATGATGACTTGATTCGACCTTCTGAAAGAAGAGATCAAGCATTAGGTAACCTGCTCCTTAGGCGAAACCCCAAACTCCTCTTTATACACCCTAGAAAAATAAGCTCAATCCTGATAGCCAACTTGAAAGGCAATTTCTTTCACACTCATATCCGTTGCTGTGAGTAGTTTTTTGGCTTTATTCAAACGAACTGAGCGAATAAATTTAGACGTAGAGCGATTCGTAAGCACTTTAAGTTTGTTGTGTAATTGCGTTCGACTCATCCGCATTGCTAGGCAAAGTTCGGTAATACCGAATTCATCGTTTTGTAGGTTGGCTTCTATTTTTCTGCGGACACGTTCTACGAAAGCATCTTCTAGTTGGATGGCTTCTTCTTTGGCAGCAGGAATTTTTTCTAAAGATTGATAGCGGGCTTGCAATCGTTTTCTGATCTGTAATAGATTTTGCAATTGAATAGTCAATTCTTGTTCATGGAAAGGCTTGACTAAGTAAGCATCTGCACCTCTTTTCAGACCTGTGATTCGAGAATCAATGTCTGCTTTTGCGGTGAGCAGTACAATTGGAATATGACTCGTCCTTTCATCTGTTTTTAAGCTTTCACAAACTTCAAAACCTGTCTTTTTGGGCATCATCACATCTGAAATAATGATATCTGGAACACTTTCAATGGCTTTGTCAA
>JBCDKV010000292.1:0-6397 GCA_038746215.1 Bacteroidota bacterium
GTCAATATCCGCAAATTGAGCAACAAGTATGCTCTGTAATTCTCTTCGGACGGAAACACAAATTTCAACTTATTTTTTCTCTAAAAATAAGTTGGAAGTTGTGTTTCCGTCCATAAAAAACCTTTGGGCATACTTGTTGCGCGATCTCAAACACTTTACTTAGTTTTAAAAGTTTAGTAAAGCTGTTACTACCACGAAATGGAGTATTTTACCCGTTATTCGCATAATTACCTAATCACCACATTCCATTATAATCAGCAAAATTCATACCTCACCAGAATAGATACAATCATTTTTTTGCAAATAGTTTAAACGCAATGACTACTTTTGACAGCAGAAGATGCCGTATTGGTAGCTTTGAACGGTAGCAGCATAAATAAGCAGAAAAATGAAAGTAATCATCACAGGGGCAACAGGCATGGTTGGTAAGGGCGTGCTATTGGAATGCCTAGTAAATGAAGCTGTTAAATCTGTTTTGGTCATCAATCGAAAACCAGTAGGTGTCGCGCATCCAAAACTCAAAGAAATTATTCACAAAGATTTTTTTGACCTCGCCGCTGTCCGCAATGGCTTAGCAGGCTACGATGCCTGCTTTTTCTGTTTGGGCATTTCTTCCTTTCGTCAATCCGAAGAAAACTACACCCGCATCACCTACGACTTGACGATGAACTTTGCCAAAGAACTACTCGCTGTTCATAGCGATCTGACTTTCATCTACGTTTCTGGCACTGGAACAGATAGCAGTGAGCAAGGTAGAAGCATGTGGGCAAGGGTGAAGGGCAAAACGGAGAACGATCTATTCCAACTGGGTTTTAAAGATGCCTATGCTTTTCGACCTGCGTACATCAAACCCGAAGCCGATACACCTTCCAGCACACCTGTCTATCGAGTACTACTTTCTGTGCTAGGATTCCTGCATCCTGTCATCAAATTGATCATTCCAAAATACACCACTACCACTGCACAAATTGGGAAAGCGATGATTGAAGTCGTAAAAAATGGTTTCAAAAAGCCACAGGTAGAGAGTGCAGATATTATTCAATTGAGTGATTAGGGCGTGTACCTACGCTTTCTACCTGTTGAGCAGTAGTTTTATTGTACTTCTAGTTTTCCTCTTAAATTGAATGTATACTCCGTTTGGGATAAAAAAGTGCAATTCACTCCGTTGATATTTTTAAGTACAAGCAACTAGGTGTGCTTTCAAATTTGGCGGCATCGAGCCTGCCAAATTTGATCAAGGTTTTTAAGGACAAAGAAGCGAGAATCGCTTCTTTATCCTTAAAAAACCTTGATTCGCTGAGGAGGTGTCGACCTCCTCCTCAGCGAAAACTTACCCTCAAATCTAGCGGTAAATGATGTAAACAAAGCCTATCTTTTTTCAAAAATGAAAGCACTTTTTTACTCCGTTTGCAGTATACCAACTATTTGCACAGCTGGATAGGCATATTGACAAGTCTAACAAAAATCAGTCTCCCTAGTGCGTTTCATCAACGCTTCAGATGCTCGCTGACATTACCTTTGTCCTATCAATTCAAGAAAAAATCTGGTTATGAAAATAGAATATTTTAAAGCAGGATGGGACACCGTGATCACTCGTTTTTTCCTTATGATGGCAGTCATTATAGGAGGCGTTTTTGCAGGACAGTACTGGTTGGCAGCATTGGGCTTACCGTTATTTTTAAGCGCACTGATGGCAATAAAAGTCACGTTTGAAAAAGACCAAAAACAAGCAAAAATTGCGACTATGAAGCCTCAGCAGCGAGGTCAAATGAAACGAGCTGCTTAGCTGTTGGCATTTAGCTTGATGATGGGTTCATTGTAATCGCTAATTTTTGAGCAGTGAAAGCACGTGGTATTATGATTGTTTCACTGCATAAGCCAATAGCTAGAGGCAAACAGCCAACAGCATCAAAAAAATTATGGAGTGTAGTTGTGTTAGGAATGTGGATGAAATAAGGTCGTAAATTTAGGGTAGGTTATTTTGTTCTTAGTTTTTCTTTTAAAGAAGGAGTATTGTTGATACTATGACTGATTTCAAAGTAAAAATAAGGATAAAAGAGCGATCCCACAGGGTGAATCTTAAGAAGATTCAAGCGAATGAACCGCAAGCGGACGGGATGCAAACAGCCTAAAATGCGAAGCTATTTCATACACATTCCTTAGTTCGGCATCTTCACCAGTTTACCTGCATTCAGGATGGTGATGATGCCGTTTTTTATGTCGATAATCTCTTCTTTTCTGAACTCCGTGAGTGTCCGAATGACACTTTCCTTTGCCGTGCCGACCATGCTCGCTAGATCATCTCGCAATATCTGAATCTCGTTGCCTCTTTGTTGGTATAAATCAATAAGGGCTTCGGCGACTCTTTTTCGAATCGAACTATATGCAAGACTGAGCAATTTCTCTTCTTGCTCGATCATGTTATTAGCAAGTAGTTTGATGAAATGAGCCGAAAAATCGCGATTGCCATAGAGTAGGAGCAAAAAGTCATCTTTGGGAACGAAGACAATTTCTGCTTTTTCCATAACTACGGCGGATTCGGTGTATTCCTCTCCTTTTAGCAGCGCGATGTGTCCAAAGAAATCGTTTGGTTCTAGGATGCTAAGAATATATTCTTTGCCCTCGTCATTGGTTTTGATCAGCTTCACCTTTCCACTTTGGATGTAGTATAGACGGCGTGGCAAGTCGCCTTCTTGAAAAATGACGTCTTTTTTATTAAATCGCCTAATTTCTTGTTGATCCGATAGTTGCTCGAACTCTTCTCTTCCTTTTGCTTCGTTGAAAAAAGTTTGTAGTCGTTGCTCAGGTTGTTGCGTACTCACTTTCAGGCGTTCGCTCTTCTTGAGGCGCATCTCCACGGCATCTAGGAGTTCTATTTCGTCAAAAGGCTTGGTGATGTAGTCGTCTGCTCCCAAGTTCATACCTTTTCGGAAGTCCTCTTTCTCGGCTTTGGCGGTTAGGAAAATAAAAGGGATACCCGCTGTTTCGGCTCGTTTCTCCAGTATTCGGAGTACCCCAAAACCGTCCATTTCGGGCATCATCACATCGCAGAGAATCAGATCTGGCTGATGTGATAATGCTAGCTGTACACCCAATTTACCATTCTCGGCATCGTAAAGTTCATAACCCGATAATTCCAATAATTCGACCAAATTTTCTCTTACTTCTAGTTGGTCTTCGATGACTAGAATTTTTTTCATTTGCACTATTTTCTTCTTCTAGGTATTTTCAGTGGCTTCATCGGTTCGTAAGCTTTTAGTCCTTGATCGCCCGTAAAAATCTCTATCGCATACCGTCCAAAACCAGCATAATATTCAGCGATGTCCTTGATCATAGCATCTCCCAATGAAAGCGACTGAATTGCTAAATCTGGGAAGTTTTCTGCAAGTTGTTTCATACGCTGGTCTGTCCAAAGCTCTCCTTGTTCCGAGAAAGCTGCCCAAGGGTATTCATTATCCACGGACTTAGATAAAAGCGCACTAAATTTCTTAGCTAATTCGTACCGATTGCCACTGGATTGACTGATGTGATTACCCGTTTCGATGATAGTAGCTAATGGCAAAACAAAAGTTACATTGTTTTTCAATTCCTCTTCAATCTTTTTATCAATGCGTTCGTAGTCCCAAAAATCTTCGTCATTTCCGCATCTTTCAAAATTGGGTATTTGTAGCCAAACACACAAAATGCTAGTATCAAATATAATGATCTTTTCCATGTGCTAAATGGCTGCTTGTAAATATCCACGAGTAGCTAGTTTACCGATAGTTCCCCTTGCTAGTAATTTTGGCAGATCAGATACATTCTCCAGTAATTTGATTTCACTGTTCCCACTTACTTTATTTCTATACACGAGCGAGATAAAAGAAATCATTTCATTACCAAAGGCATCCAATAAAGCTGGATTGTGTGTAGTACATACAATGTCTATTTTTCTACTTTCACCGATTTCCTTTAAAAACTTAACCAATAAATCCGCTCTGGAAGGATGTAGCCCATTGTCAATTTCTTCCACCACTAGTAAACTGCCCTCTTTAATGGTCAGCAAGGCAGTGAGTATAGCTAAAAATCGGAGTGTGCCGTCTGACATACCTCGGGCATCCACAATAAAATCTTCTTGACTAGCTTCCCAGCGTTCTTTACAGTACAGCATCGCATCGGATTGAAATTTCCCTACTGCTTCTACCCATACTTTAACCACATCTTTCTCTGGCAAAAACCTAAGATAATTCGTCAATTTTTCTTCTACAACAGTTTTTCGTGATTCATCCAAAGCAGCAAGTACACCTGCCACATTAGAAGCATCTGATAGCAGCACGTCAGATAAAGGTGCATAGTTTCTCATATGCGACGGAATGGGATCTAATACAAAGATATGGGTAAGGGTTTGTACTAGCTCGTTAATTCCTTCCTGCACTTCTTTTAAAAGGCTTAGGGAAACACTTTGACTTAAAACACTAATAGATTTTCTTAGCTCAACTTTTTTTCCTCTGCCTTGTGTATTGGTAGCAAAATAGGCAGCAATACTGGGCAATTCAGATACTCCTTCGGTAGTGTAGAATAAGTTTTTTGAATAGCTCTTTTTTTTTGTTTTTGTGTACTTAACACGGCTTAAATATTCTGAAAACACTTCTATCCTATTGTCTATCTTCACAATGGATATGAAGTATTCATAGTCGGTAGAAGGATGTATGCTAGACTGAAATATGATCTTTAACGTCGCTTTTTCTTCTCCTTTTTTTATAAGCCAATCTAAGTTGCCCCTTATACCTTCATTGTCTTGATCGCCCCTCACCGCCGAAGTAAGTTGAAGTCCTCTGGATATTTTTTGCAAAAACAATAAAGCATCCACTACATTCGACTTGCCGCTGGCATTAGTACCTATCAAAATAGTGAGCGGGTCAATGTAGAGTTTGCCAGAAGCATAACTTTTCCAATTTTCTAAATGCAACTCTTTAATCATGATGCTTAATTTATACTGGAGTTGGCACTTATGGACAACTTGACTGTAAAAGTAGTACCCTGCCCCTCCTCACTAACAAAACTAATATTTCCATTCAATAAATCAACGTATCGCTTCACAATTGTCAAGCCCAGACCTGTGCCTTGAATGTTGCCTGCATTTTTGGCTCTAAAAAAGCGGGTGAATAGATATTGCTGTTCTTCTTTCGGAATGCCAATACCTTCATCTTTGACACTGATGCTTAAAACGCCTTCTTCCAGCTCACTTTTTACCGTAATTGTTGCACCTGCTGGTGAGTATTTGACGGCATTCGATAATAAGTTGAAGAAGATGTTTTTCAGTAGGCGTTGATCGGATTCAAGAATCAAATTTTGTGCCTCGTTTTGGCAGACAATGGCTTGTCTTTTTTTCAGACTGCCTTGCAACTCCTCTAGGGTATCGTCACAAAAATGCTCCCAATTGATCGGTGCTATTTGTAGATCGACTTTGCCTTCTTCCAGTTTACTAAGCGACAGAAAGTCGTTTAAAATTCCTGTCAAATGACCGACAGAAGACTTGATTCGACCAATATGTTTGTCCCTTTTATCTTGTTGCTCTGCCAGCACATAGCGTGCCAATAGTGCGGCGGAAGAACCAATGGTGGTAAGTGGTGTCCGAAACTCGTGAGAAGCCATAGAGACAAAGCGCGATTTTAATGCGCCTAATTCTTTTTCTTTCTCATAAGCTTGCCGAATTTCTCGCTCACTTTCGCGCAAAGCAGCTTCAGCAGCGGCTCTTTCCTGAGCTTCGTGTTTTAACTGTTTGTTGGTTTTGAGCAAGCGATTGACCACATCAGAAAGTTCCTCGGTGCGTTTGTCCACCAACTCCTCCAATTGCGTATTCATTTGCTCTAGCTGCTTTTTGGCTTTATTCAGATCACTGACATCGTGGATAAAACCCGTGTAAAAACAGCGTTGGTTAGTCGTGACTTCACTCACACTCAGTCTGAACGGAAAAACGTCCCCATTCTTTTTCAAGCCTTTCACTTCTCTACCAATCCCAATAATTTTTTTAATGCCTGTGCGCTGATAATTTTCGATATAGTTATCGTGACGGGCTTGGTCGGGCATGGGCATTAGCATTTTAATGTTGTTGCCAACAATCTCTGTTACTTCATAATCAAATAATTTTGCCGCTGCTGGATTCACGGCTTCTACTATTCCTCGGTCATCTATTGCGATGACTCCGTCAATAGCACCTTCAAAGATCGCTTCCAACAGATCATAAACTTCTTCTTCTTTTTTGTTTTTAAAAAAATAATTCAATGACATATAGTATTTCGCTTTGCCACAAAGCTTCCATAAGTAAAGTGGCAAAAGCGTTGATGAAAGTCACCGCCATATCTGATTCAAATCAAGGTTCAAAAAAGCAAAATGATCGAACTTGCAGACATAAAAC
>JBCDKV010000293.1:0-6395 GCA_038746215.1 Bacteroidota bacterium
CTCTTAGGAATGGGATATAAATAAATTTACAAATTTTGAGGCAGCTATTTTTTTCTTAATCAAGGCATAGAAACCGCGCATAGCCCAGTTCTGTAAGGCTTTTTATAACGCAGAGTGAGGATGAATGAGCGATCCCAAAGGGTGAATATTAAGAATATTCAAGCGAATGAACCGCAAGCGGTCGGGATGCAGCAAGTCAAAATGTAAATTTATTTGTGTACCATTCCTTAATCCTAAAGGCTATTCACAAAAAAGATCAAAGCATCTCGTTCATCTTTATTTAGTTGCTTGAATTTTTCGGTAGTTTGGCTAGCTTCGCCGCCGTGCCAAAGAATCGCTTCTTCCACATTTCTAGCTCGTCCATCGTGCAGCAATCGAGTGTGATTATTTACGGTTTTGATGAGTCCAATACCCCAAAGCGGTGCGGTACGCCATTCGCTACCCGTGGCTTCAAAGTCTGGGCTGTTGTCTGCTAGTCCTTCTCCCATATCGTGGAGCAACAAATCGGTGTAGGCATATATTTTTTGCTTATCCAGAGAAGAAATTACATTGCCTGTTTGGGTCGTAAAACTCGCTTTGTGGCAAGATTCACAACCGATCTTCATGAACAGTTCTCTTCCCACTTGATACTTGGGCGTATCCATGTTTCTTTTAGCTGGAACGGCAAGGGCTTGTACATAAAGGCTAATTCTGAAAAGTTGTTCATCACTGACTTCTGGGTCGCCACCGTTGAGGAGATTGGGATTTTGTTTTTCCTGTTCGGGTGTAAAAACGTCTTCTGGAAAAAAGCTACTCGTCAATCCCATATCACCATTGAAAGCTCCTGCATTCTGTTGGGTAATGTTGGGTTGATTGGCTTTCCAACCAAAACGACCCAATGTATTGGTTTCTTCCTTGACATTCCAAACGTAATTTGCTTTACCCGAAATCCCGTCTTTATCGTCATCATTTATATCTTCATTGGCAAGTATGTCTTTCTCCGATATACTCTCTAAAAGTCCAATGCCAGCCAAATGGGTCGCAATTCTAGGGGAAAGCTGGTACGACTGCTCGATTTTGCCATATGCTAAATCAGCAAGTTCGTAGATGGGTTTTTGTAGGCGATAAGTTGTGCCATCAGCGTATTTGCCAACGATTTCTTGGTAGGTGATATTGACTTTTGCTTCTGGTCTCACTTTAAGAATTGCCTGATCTTGTATTTGTCCGCCGTAGGTGCTATGCGATACGGCTGCGCCTCTAAGTGCACTTTTGCCATCTATATTGAGCCGCCAAAGTAGACCAGATTTAGCGACTGCAAATTCATCTGGCGGCGCAGCACGTCCATCTTTGAAGTGACAACTGCCACAAGAAGTCGCATTGTAAATAGGACCTAGACCATCCAAAGATTCCACAGATGCGGGGGCAGCCACCCAATTGTTCTTGAAAAGTGCATTCCCAGCGACAAAGAGGCGTGATTCTTCCCGACTCAAAGCTTTGCCTTGTCCTCCAAAAGCATTCCCACTAAAATCAAAAGTCGTGAAATTAGCTCCACCACTCATCTCTTCTTCACTTAGGTCTACTGACATACCCTGCTCCTTTTCGCAAGCGAAGGAGAGCAACAGCACGAACAATGATGATAAGAGATGAGCGGTTTTGGATTTCATGTAATGTTTTTTAATAGACAAATAGTGGAAGATGTTGTTTTAGTCAGTGATGATTTGAACACTATTTCCAAACCATAGAACATACAAAACATTTTGGATACTGATGTCATTGCGCTATCAAAAAAAGCATTTAAAATTATTTACTAGAACCATACAAAGTCTCCTCTTTCTTAAGTTCTAATTCTACATCAGCAAAAGCATCGCTTAAATCTTCTAAGGCGGTCACGGCATCCAGTATGACTTCACGGTCGTTGAGGATGGCTTGGTCAAAAGGACTTGGGATGGCGTCGATACGTTTTCTAGCCAATGCAATAGCGTCCTTTACAGCTTGTGCTTTTTCCTCATTTGTTGTCTTTGCTAGATCAGCATAACTTTCACCTTTCACTGTAGAACCATTCACTCTATCATAGCTACCCATGTATACATTGACGATACCTTGAAAATTCTGTACAATATCGGATACCGTATTGTCGGCAAAGCAAGAATGCTCATTTTCTTGATCCTTGGAATCTACCGCCACGAACATGCGCTCGCCAGACAGTTCCCCTTTACTCAATTCGCCCAAAGAAGTAAATACATTAGTAATGATCTTATTTTTGGGCAAGGCGAGGAAAGCCGTGCGATAGTCACCTTCTTTTTCCCATTCTACTTTTACTTGTTCCAAGTGCTCCAACAAAAGGTCTGCCACGATGGTCAAATATTTTCCCCTGCGATCTTGATGACTAGCTGTACCACTGCCGTCGGTGACATAATCAGTATAAGGTCGCTTTCCTGGACTATCTTCAAATAAATCTTGCCCCCAAAGTAGGAACTCAATGGCGTGATAGCCTGTAGAGATGCTTTCTTCCGAAGCAGACTCGTTCAAATCAACCAATAATTGCTTCGTGATTTCAGGATAAGCATCTAAATTGTTGATGATACCAGCGTTTGGATTACCCACTACATAATCAATGAAATTCTCATCCATTGGCCACGCATTAATTAAGCCTTCTGGTCCATCTTCATCATCGATAGGTCCGCCATAAAACCGATAAGCTTCTGTTTGTCCATAAGGAATGCGAGCTTTCAACCACTGATCCTTTGCTGCTACAAAACCTGCTTCCGACGGATTAGCGACAAAAGTATCAATCAAATCTTTCAATTTTTTTGCTTCGTCGTAGCTATCTTGATAGCTCGCTGATACAATTTCAGCGTAGTTTTCAGCGGCTGCCTCAAATCTTTCTGCTGCCACACCTTTTGCTTGTTCTTGACAAGACGAAAATAGAAGGCAGATACTCCAAAAGAGTAAGAATAGTTTCAAAGAATTTTTATCCATTGCTTTAATGATTTTTGTACTGATACGATGTGTAAATTTCGGATGTATATATCACATGCCGCTCCAAACGTATATACATGCCGCGATGAGAAACATTGGAAGCAGAATCTTTGTTTGGCTCGCTACAATGAAATTGGATAAGATTTACTTTAATCAAACATAGGTTCAACAACAGAACTGCATTTCATTGTTTTCTGATACCTTAATGCTGAGTAAGCCTTCTTCGTGTAGCAAATATAGGTAGCGGTAAACCGTGGTGTAGCTTACTTTCACGCCATTGTTGCGCATGAGGATATATAGATCAATAGCTGAGGTGTAGCCTTCCACGTGAGATAGCCAATGCAAGAAAGTTGCCTTCTTTTGTTCTGTCCTAGCTTGTTTCTGTCTCATGCTAGTTGTAGTTTTGATCGTTCACAATGCGCTCTGCCTCATATACAAGGTGAGCTTGTTGCAGCATTTCACCAAATTCTCTTAATTCATTGGTAGAAAACAAAAAACGGAAGCCTTTGAAGGGCGTCTGTATTTGTACACAGCGGCAGTCTGGGTCGATTGTATTGTTGTATCTACAGTAGTTTTGACGCAGTACCTCCATGAGCGTCAGTAAGCTATTTTCTGTCTGATCAAAAGCGACTGTTCCGTAGGCAATGTGAAAAGTTTTGCAAGCAGCACAGTGAACAACGTAGCCCATACGTCCTTCGTAGAGTGTGTTTTGTTGTTGGTGGTTGTTACTCTTGAATGCACTCATATGTTGTAAAATACTTGTTTGTTTAGAGCTTGTTTGGAGCAGGATCGAACTGTAAATCAGTAGTTTACGGTTCTGGCGAAGAGAATAATAGCGACTTTATCGAGATAAACGAGCGATTATTTTCAAAGTCAGGTTCGTAAAATATTGGTTTACAGGAAGATAATGCTCCAAACATGCTCTTACTAGTTTGATGCGTAAAAATGGTTTGTGAGTTGTACTCAAAAAAGGTGCGAGGCAAAAGGATAATATAGGCTGAAAGATCAAGCCTCCTTTGCCACGCTCCCCTAAAAAACATCTATCAAATTATGTAAGGTCAACTGATAAAGCTTATTGAAATAAGCAGCTTATCAGCATCACAATTACCAAAGCTTAGACAAAGATTGGAGAATGGGATTAGTGTAGTATCTTGATTTGCACCTTGTTGGTTTCATTTGATTGGTCGAGTAGAAAACAGAACACCAGTTTTTACAGCAAAAATTAGGGCGAGCAACCCAAAGCCCGCCCTACGATTGATGAACTTAAACTCGTGGTCTTTATAATGTATTTCGTTAGCGTATTTGACTTTAGCTAGGGTAGGGGATTTGCAAAACGTCCATTATTGGATACTTACTTTTTGACTCAACTGATAATCATTCGCTTGTATATTTAAGATATAAGTACCTTTAGGTAGCTCAGGCAAAGTGAAGGTGCGTGCATTCAAACCTACACTACCATTCGTTTCTATGGTCCATACCAATTGTCCTACACTATTGAATAGTTGTAGATTGACACCAGTGTTTGCCTGTTTTAGGGAATAAGTCAAGCTTAGATTTTCTTGAACAGGGTTTGGGAAAACTTGGAAATCGTTGAAGACGCTATTGGCTTCCTGCACACTAGATACTTCGCCTAATTCGCTCAACTCAAAAGTGGCAGTTCCAGTCGAAGAACCTTCAAAATCAATAAAAACTATTTTATAAAGCTTGCCCTGCGCTGTTTTCACCACATACGTCAAATTCTCTGGTAAACTCCAGCCCGAATCAAAGCTAAAGTCCTTCCAATCAAAGCCAATAGCATCTAAGTCGGTCGAAAACTCTAATTCCGTATCAGTACCTACAGATGCAGGATCAACGCCTTCTACTTTGGCTACTTCTACATTAGGTGCAGAAATAATACCTGTAACAATGTAATCTAAATCGCTGCCCGAACCTGGATCAAAAAGTACAGTTTGGTAGCGTGTGTATACAAAATCAAAGCCGCTCACGTCTACATCCAGCACATCGCCAGATTCAAAGGAAAAGAAAGCAAGACCACTAGGATAGTTGTTTTTATCAATAGACGCTGTTTGCTCGTTTGAGCCGTCTAGATCAGCGTACTTAATATTGTACACTGTGGCAGCCAAAGATTCGATCATGAACTTCTTGAACGCACCGCTGCGCAATTTGATGATAAACACCTCATCGCCCACTACGGTACGAACAGCAGGATCGTAAACACCCCATCCATAATTTAAAGGATCTTCTGGCGTGACACCTACATTCAGCGCACCAAATGCCCAGTTTTGTTCTCCATTGTATAATCTTATGAAGTCTTCACTGAAAGCAGTAACATCAGTGAAGTTCTCTGCTTCTGTCAAATAGAGTTCTACAGCGGGTGCGGGCGGTCCAAAAGAAAGATTAACTGCTTCGTTGACATGAATACCAGCATCTTGTAATCCAAATGCGGTAAATGCCAAGTCCCACGCATCACTTTCAACGCTAGTTCCCGTTCTCGTATCCAAATCATAGAAGAGTTGGTTGGCATAGTTAGCACCTGTCGAAATCTGCTCAAAAGTTTGTCCCACTAAGGTTTGTAGGACTAGTATATTCAATAATAGTGGTAGAAAAAATTTCATTTAATAATTTTTATTTAGACAAAATCTATATAAACAATACCACAAAAGTACAAGCTAAAGTGTGGAAAAGAAATACGCTCTATTAGGTATTAGGTATCAAGAAATTAGGTATATATTACTGCCTTGGTAGGTATTTATGCCGCAAAACATAGCAAAATAAGCTATTTCGGAAGGATAATAGCAACTTTCTGACCTTTAACCATCAATAGTGTACACAGCAATAGGTCGAAAATATTACGTTTAGGTGATATTTTGGTTACTCTTCTAGGGTTTGCTTACCATTTGAGGCATATAAGGACATTTAAGTGGCTGTAGCTCATTATCATAGTTAGCCGTTTCTAGCTAGTTTCTTCTATGTTCTTGGATGTTTTTATATGGTTCATTTCAATGTACACGTCACGTACGCTTACCACTTAAGGCATATAAGGATATCTAAGTGGCTGTAGCTCATTATCATAGTTAACCGTTTCTAGCTATTTTCTTCTATGTTCTTGGATGTTTTTATATGGTTCATTTCAATGTATACGTCACGTATGCTTACCATTTAAGACATATAAGGACATCTAAGTGGCTGCAGTTTATTATCATAGTTAGCCGTTTCTAGCTAACTTCTTCTATGTTCTTGGATATTTTTATATGGTTCATTTCAATGTACACGTCACGTACGCTTACCATTTAAGACATATAAGGACATCTAAGTGGCTGTAACTCATTATCATAGTTAGCCGTTTCTAGCTAATTTCTTCTATGTTCTTGGATGTTTTTATATGGTTCATTTCAATGTACACGTCACGTACGCTTACCATTTAAGACATATAAGGA
>JBCDKV010000294.1:0-6374 GCA_038746215.1 Bacteroidota bacterium
GCGATTCAAATATTTTAGACCATATTGATTTCATATTTTAGACTATATTGATTTCATATTTTTTGTCACAAATTTATGATTTCTTTTCCTCTTTTTTGACAACTCCTTTTGATCTATTTGAACAAAGTTAGACGGGTAGCCATTTTTTCTACCCAAAAATGTCACAAAAAGCCATATCAATAAATTAGCCAAAACACATTGTTAAATTCTTAATACCTAATCTCTGACTGTCTCATGACACAATTTTTAAAATAATCTGCTGATTATCAGTATTATACGAGCCGATAGGGTACAAGTCGCTTATCATTCAAGTGTAAGAACGCAGCGAAATCCTGAGGCACGAAGGATCAAATCTTAAGAAGATTTGGCGGAGAGAACCGTTAGCGGACGGGCGGGCAAAAAGGATGCTTCTAAGAGAACTGCGCATACAAGTTGCCTAGCATTTTACGAATGTTAGAATGTTTGATTGTTTGAATGTGACAAACTAAATACGTAGCGTTTTTGAGTACGAGCTGCCTAGCATCTAAGTGAACCGCATGCGGACGGGTGAGCAAGCACGAAGGATCAAACATTAAGTATGTTCGGCGGAGAGAACCGCAAGCGGATGGGTTGGCATCACGTAGATTATTTCCAAATCAAGCACGCCAACATTTCCACACGCCCAAGTTTACAAAGCTATCCATCCTCCAAAGCCTTCCCACAAGCTTCGCAAACTATTCCCACATCGAACACTCAAACATTTCCACATTCAAACATTCCCACACTCAAACATTCCCACACTGCTCACCTCCGTACACTCCTTTCCCATTTTTATACACTTTTTAGCGTAGATGAATTACAGTTCACTGATAATCAATTGCTTAAATACGATGGCACGGATTTTGGAGATATACGAAATAGGAATCTGCTTTCAGGTAGCATCCGTCGAAACAAAAAAAGGAAGTCATGTTCACAAATCATCTCCGCTTTATCTTTCGCCGATTGTGGCGACAAAAAGTCCATACCTTTTCTCATGTGTTGGGACTGACGATTGGCATTAGTGTCTGTCTGCTGATTGGATTATTTTTGCAATACGAATTGAGTTTTGATCGCTACCACGAGCGTGCAGATCGCATCTATCGCGTCAATCAGGTGTGGGAAGAACCCAGCGGGGAAATCGATTTGGATTATTCTACGCCGCATCCACTGGCAGAAGCCCTACGATCGGAAATTCCTGCTTTGGAGACCGTGGCTAAGGTGTTTCCAGAACAAGAGGTGATGATCGAAACGCCGAGGCAAAAGCGATTTATGCAGGAAGGTTTGCTCTTTGTGGAGGCAGATTTCTTGGATATATTCGATGTCGAAGTTTTGCAAGGCGATGCTTACGAAGCCCTACGACAGCCGTGGCAAACTCTGCTTACTGAATCGACGGCGAAAAAGTTCTTTGGTGGTGAAAATCCAATGGGTAAGACCTTGGCGTTGGACAATAAGAAGACCCTGACTGTCGGTGGTATCATTGCCGATTTTCCAGACAATAGCCATTTGTCCGCTAGCATGTTGGTGTCCTATTTCATGGACAAAGCCTATCTAGGGACTAATCCTGATTCTTGGAGTTTCGTGTATGGTGCTTCTACTTATGTCGTCCCAAAAGAAGGGGTTGAACTAGCGGATTTAGCTGCGCCCATTCGAGCCATTTACGATAAAAATGCCAACGAAAAGTACAGCAAATACTTCATCTCCAGCGCACAACTCCAGCCGCTTTCCAAGATACATTTCGATCTACGATACGGCGAAGGAAGTGCGTGGGTAAAAGCGATCAGTCCGAGGTGGATGTGGTTTTTTGGTATCATCGCTTTGATTGTACTCGCACTAGCCGTCATCAATTTCATCAATCTATCCACTGCGCAGTCGCTTTCCAGAGCAAAAGAGGTCGGTGTTCGTAAAGCTATCGGAGCCGCCAGATCGCAATTGATTCAGCAGTTTTTGAGCGAAGCCGCCATCATCATCATCGGGGCGGGACTATTCGCCCTGCTCATCACCTTTTTCGTCTTGCCCAGCATCAATACGATATTGGATAAATCCATCCAATTTGGGGCGTTATTCAGCCCAGTGGGACTGCTACTATTAGTTGGTTTTGTTCTGGTGACTATCCTGCTGACGGGGCTTTATCCCGCTTGGCTCATCTCGAAATTCCAAGCTGCTACTAGCCTCAAAATCAGCAATGACGCGGGAGATGGCAAAACTTCTTTCTTGCGCAAAACCTTGATTACGACTCAGTTTGCGGTTTCTGGTGCTATGCTGATTGCCTTGATTTTCATTGCTCAGCAAATGAAATTTTTCTACCAAAAAGAATTGGGCTTCGATAAAGAAAACATCATCACCTTCGAAGTGCCCGACTCGGATAAGATAGATGTACTGAGTGATCAATTGACCCAACTGAGTGAGGTAAAACTGCTCACCTTCAACAGTACGCCGCCCAGTGCTTTGTTTGGTTCTAGCACGATAATGCACGAAGAGGATTATACAGCTGCTGACAGCAAGGATGTCAAATTGATTTTTGGCGATGAAAACTATCCCAAAGTCTTTGATCTGCAACTGCAAGCGGGTCGATTTTACGAAAACGCTGATACGTCTGCCATTGCCGCTTCCGTTCCCGACGATCAGTTGTACCCAAGGGTATTGGTCAACGAAGCACTGCTGCAAACTATGAGTTTTGGTACGCCAGAAGCCGCTCTCGGACAACGCTTTGAGATTGGTTGGAATGATTGGCAGCCCGAAATCGTGGGCGTAGTCGAAGATTTCGTAACTTCTTCTTTGCACGAAGCCATACAGCCCACTATCATTTTTTACGCACCCGATTTTTTGGATCAAGCAAGTATCAAACTTCGCGCCAATACAGATTTATCTGCTACCCTGAATGATATTCGCAACATTTGGGAGCAAAATTTTCCCGATGAAATCTACGACTACGAATTTTTAGACGAGCGTATCGAAGCCTACTACGAAAGTGAAAGTTTGCTGTTCAGTTTCTTCAAAATCTTTGCAGCACTGGCGATGCTCATTTCGTGCATTGGGCTGTGGGGACTAGCAACGCACGCCGCCATCCGACGAAAAAAGGAAATCGGTATTCGCAAAGTCTTGGGTGCATCCGTGGGCAGTCTCGTGACCTTACTCGCCAAAGATTTTGTGAAACTTGTCGCCGTCGCACTTCTACTCGCCATCCCGATTACTTGGTATTTTGTGCAGCAGTGGCTACAAAATTTTGCTTTTACCATCGAAATTAGATGGTGGGTCTTTATGCTAGCAAGTCTAGCCGTGGTTGGCATCGCGCTCTTGACAGTGAGTTTTCAGTCGGTAAGGGCTGCAGTAGCGAATCCGATTCATTCGCTTAAGGATGAGTGACAAGGCAATCGCTAAAAATTTTTTCTGTTTATGATGTTGATGTGTTTATTTATTTAACTGATAATCATTGACCAGAAAAGCAAAATCAAGGGAATCTGTGTAATAAACAGATCAACAATTCAACGAATAAACAAAGTCTAGCTTTTAACGATTGCCATAGATGAGTGATGTTGTACTATTATTGATGCAAATAATGATTGTACAAGTTTCATTTTTCTGGTATTTGACTCCGATATAGTTTAGATCAATGTTCGAAGATCGCGCAACAAGTATGCACAAAGGGGTTTTATGGACGGAGACACAAATTTCTACTGATTTTCCTAAAAAAAATCAGTAGAAATTTGTGTCTCCGTCCGAAGAGATTTACTGAGCATACTTGTTGCGCGATTTTTTGACATTTACTCAGGTTGTGCCTGAGTTAGAGGACAAGAAAAATTGGATTTTGCACAGTCCTAGTTGCAGATTTCGTGATTAACTAGTGAATTTGTAAGTCTGACTATTTGCTCCTAAAATCTGGCTGCTAGCTCCTCATAGCTTTATAACTATTAATCAGTCCATTCGTAGAAGCATCGTGTGCTCCGATGGATTGATCGTCTGCCAATTCGGGCAATATTTTCTTAGCCAATTGCTTACCCAATTCCACGCCCCACTGATCGAAACTGTAAATATTCCAAATGACGCCTTGCACAAAGATTTTGTGTTCATACAGTGCAATTAGACTCCCCAAAACGTGTGGAGTCAGTTGTTTGACTAGAATAGAGTTGCTGGGTCGATTGCCCGCGAAGACTTTGTACTTTCGGACGCGTTCGATCTCTGCTGTTGGCTGATCTTTCATCTCTGCAACGACTTCTTTCTCTGTTTTGCCCTTCATCAATGCTTCCGTTTGCGCAAAAAAGTTAGAGAGCAACTTTTGGTGATGATCGCCGATGTCGTGGTGGCTATTTGCCGCAGCAATGAAGTCGCAGGGAATGAGTTTGGTGCCTTGATGAATCAGTTGGTAGAAGGCGTGTTGTCCGTTGGTGCCTGGTTCGCCCCACACGATTGGTCCTGTTTGGTAGTCCACTTGTTGCCCGTTGCGATCTACAAATTTGCCATTGCTCTCCATATTACCCTGCTGGAAATAGGCAGGAAAGCGATGTAAATATTGATCGTAGGGAAGAATCGCTTCTGTTTCTGCTCCAAAAAAGTTGTTGTACCAAATCCCAATCAGGGCGAGAAGGACAGGTAAATTCGCCTCATAAGGACTACTGCTAAAGTGTTCATCCATCGAGTGGAAGCCTTCCAGTAATTCTTCGAATCGGTCAAATCCAATGGTGCAAGCAATGGAAAGCCCAATGGCAGAGGTCAGGGAATAGCGACCGCCTACCCAGTCCCAAAAACCGAAAATATTTTCTTCGGCGATGCCAAATGAAGCTGCTCCTTCAATATTGGTGGAAAGTGCTACGAAGTGCTTGGCGATGTCCGCTTCGCTTGCTTTTTCCAAGAACCAATCCCTAGCGGTGAAGGCGTTGGTCATGGTTTCTTGGGTCGTAAAAGTCTTGGACGCGATCATGAAAAGCGTGGTTTCGGGATTCAAGTCTTTGAGCGTCTCGACGATGTGCGTACCGTCTACATTAGAGACGTAGTGCGGACGAATGCCCGCTTTCCAGTAGGGCTTCAGGGCTTCCGTGACCATGACTGGCCCTAGATCAGAGCCACCAATCCCAATGTTGACGATGTCGCTGATGCGTTTGCTTGTATATCCTTTCCATTCACCCGAAACGACTTGGTCGGAGAAAGCTTTCATATGATCTAAAACCGCCTGTACGCCTGGCATTACATTCTCGCCGTCTACTACGATTGGCACATTAGAGCGATTCCTCAGCGCCACGTGTAGCACCGCTCGATCTTCCGTTGCATTGATTTTCGCCCCGCTGAACATCTTTTCTATAGCTGTTTTCACTTGCATTTCTTCCGCAAGCTGGACGAGCAACTGCATCGTTTCTTTGGTGATGCGGTTTTTGGAATAGTCGACTAATATATCTTCAAATTTTAGGGTAAATTGCTCAAAGCGATTTGGATTTTGCGCAAATAAGTCGCGCATATGCACGTCTTTCATTGCTTCGTAATGTGCTTGTAGTGCCTGCCAAGCTGCTGTCTTTGTTGGGTTGGTGGCATTCAATTTTTCTTTTGTCATCATTGTATTAGTTAAGAAATGGACGAGTTGGTCAACCTGCTTGACTTTTTTCGTTTTGAATTATGCATGTATGAGATTTACCAAGCATACTTGCTGCGCGAATTCCTT
The DNA here is from genome assembly GCA_038746215.1 of Bacteroidota bacterium. Taxonomy (GTDB): domain Bacteria; phylum Bacteroidota; class Bacteroidia; order Chitinophagales; family Saprospiraceae; genus JAAUTG01. The sequence continues at coordinate 5,666 of JBCDKV010000294.1, forward strand.
ACATGGACTAAGACTGTTTTTTGTTAAGAAGAATGAGCCTTGATAAAACTCTAGTTCTAAGTCGAAAGCATCAACTACTTTTTGTGGCTAGATAATCGTGTAGATAAAATATCAACAAAATGAAATCGTAGAGGGTTCTTTCAATCGAAAATTGAAGCTATGTGATTAGTTAAAAGATCGACCGTTTGCTGCTAATATCTGACGGCTAGCGTTCAGGAGGAAGTAATACAACCGATTTGTTATTAGGTGTGTGCGAAGTTTTTGGCAATACTCGAAAGAAACCATGGTAAAGTTCTTTAGATCGCGCAACAAGTATGCCTGAGGTTTTTTACGGACGGAAACACAAATTTCTCTGAAAAATTTGTGTTTCCGTCCGAAGAGATTTATTGAGTATACTTGTTGCGCGATTTTCTTACATTGACTCAGGTTATTTTCAAGTGAAGTGTTAAGGAAAATGAGGTTTTGTACACGCTTAGTAAATTATACTCCGTTTGGGATAAAAAAGTGTACTTTGCTCCCTTGACATTTCTACAAGCTATTAGAGCTTGTTTGGAGCAGGATAGAACTGTACATCAGTAGTTTACGGTTCTGGCGAAGAAAATAATAGCAACTTTATCGGGATAAACGAGCGATTATTTTCAAAGTCAGGTTCGGAAAATACTGGTTTACAGGAAGATAATGCTCCAAACATGCTCTAGGTGTACTTTCA
>JBCDKV010000295.1:0-6368 GCA_038746215.1 Bacteroidota bacterium
AATGTGCCAAAGTTGCATCCCAACCTTGTGCTATTTTGGGTGGATATATCCATAGATTACCCGTCAATAATCCTAGGAATAGCAAGCCATAAATAGGCATTTGCCATTGTTTAGCCACAAATCGAAATAGCAAATACAACGTACTCAAAGAGCAGACAAAATAGATCGGTAGTAGATAGCGATGTGCTAATAAGTATTTGTGAATCAGCAGACTAGGCGAAAGTAGCAGCACACCTGCCACCAAAAGTACCAGCAAGTAATTGAAGTTTTGATCTGTTTTCCATTGCCCACGAAATTGGATAAGTAGCACCGATAGTATTAGCAGCACAAATACCCGTCCAAAATCTAGCATTCGCCAAATGTAAAGCCCTATATTTTTCAAAAAGCCCTGCCATCCTACTTTTTCAAAACTGACTGCCCAAGGCGAGTCCTCGTGATAAGCGATCCAGCCCGTTTGCTGGTAATGATAGAGCAAAAAAGCCAAAGCCAACAAGCCCGCAGGAACAAAAACTAGGCTACTTTGCCAAAGTAATCGGAGAGTTAGCCTTCGATTTTGGGCGACGTGATTGTGGTAGATTTGTAAGACATACAAAACAACTACGACCATCATACCACGCATACTAATCATTGCCAATACTAGGGCAGCAAGTACCAACAGCCACTTTTTCTCTTTTACCACTGCGTAGATACCAGCAAAAAAAGCACTCATCAGCACCGTATCGGGACTGACCAAGATATTTTGTGCGGCAAAAGTTGGATCGACTAACATCAGAAGGGGGAGGAAAGCACCTATTTGCTCGGAAGGAAAGAAAAAATCACCCAGCTTTTTGAGGAAAAAAATACTAGCTAAACTAAATGGTAGAACCGCAAAATGGCTCACCGCTAGACTTTGCCCAAAAATTTGCCACAGCACAGCTAGATACATACCAAAAGTGGGTGGATGCCCACTGTCAAAGACCGTTGGCAACAGCAAATGATTGAACTCATTCTCGTAGTACCAATGCGCCTGCTTCGATGCCAGTTGTACGGTATCCCAAAAAAAGGCGTGATCTTTCACCAAATATTGCGCAAGAATAGCAATAGCGTAAAGCCCAATGAGTAAGATGTGATCTTTTGATTTGTGCAGCCTATTCATGGGTTTGGAGAACTATTATAGATCACTTTTGATATTTTTAATACTCCGTTGATTCGCTCAAAAATAAAGAGATTTTTTGTTTGGAAAGATACCTTTTCATTACTGTCAGCAGGATAGAAAATACCTGCTACTTTCCCTCTCATCACAACAATATTATCGTATTGCGTATACTCTAGTATGCTGTGTTTCATGTCGGGATAGCCATATTGTGCTTGTTGTTTGAGGTAGGCAAGTAAATCAGCTTTGTTGGTAATTGCCTCCTGATTGGGTGCCATATGAACTACATCCTCTACGTAGACCGCTATTTGCGCTTCCTTAGAAATTTCATTGTTATCCAGTATCTCAAGAATTTCTTTTATTTCTTGTTCAAGTGACTTCTGACTATCCATTCTGATGAAATTCCCTGTGTAAAATAAGCCCGTAGGTTGATCATTTTCATCATACTGCTTAGAATACAGCACATACTCAGCATCACTGAGCCATTCGTAAGTGTATATGCGATAAGTACCCGGTGCTTCGCCTTCAAAACTTATTTTTAATCTCAGGTTATTTTGCCCATAAAATCCACCTTCCCCAACCCCAGCTCTTATACTTCCAAAACTGGATAAATGACTGACCTTTTTGGTGTTAGGATTGAACGACCAAAATATATGTCCATTAGGTTCAGGACCATCAATAATCGACAATAGGCTGTTTTCGGTATTGATTTGGGAGGATGTGGTGTGGTGCAACGGAATCTTTAAAGTATCGTTTTCACCACCCCAGTTCTGTATCCAAGTATCGTCTCGAAGTGTCCACTCACCAATGAATTTAGCGAATGGATTGTTAGAGATTTCAGTAGCATCCTGAATTGCCCTATTGGTATTTCTACCGTTCAATTCATAAGAAATTGCTGTTCGCTGGGCAAATATTGGAACGAATAGCAGGGTAAATATTGCGATGGAAAGAATCTTCATTGCTTATTTTTTGCTAAGTAACGAATAAAAAATAAGTTCCTCATTTTGACCGAGCAGGTTTTATTATGCTACTACTCAGCAAAAGGGATGCAAGGGTTCCCTTTTCTGAGTCAAACGTAGGAATCCTTTCGGCTAGCGAGGCTTTTCAACACAGTAGCAGGACAAAAGATGCCGTCATAAATCGGGAAGTTATTCTTTGTCCGTTACTAAGATCACTAAACTTGTCAAGAGTTCCAATTTTTTTTGGCAAAGCCCTTTTTCTTTTTAAATTGACTTTATCTGTGGCAGTACTTCGAGTAATAAATAGACCAAAACAGCATTTGGGAAACGCCACAAAGTACAACCACCAAGCGATACGCGCCAGTAAATTGATTCAAAAACGAAGCAACTATGAAAACGAACATCAGCTTTATCCTTCTCTTCTTCCTAATGGCTTGCGGCGAAAAAGCGGCAGATACTTCAACCGAAACGACTGCGGAAAGCAATACCACAGCCACCGAACAAAGCATACCCGTTATTTTTGATACGGACGCCAACAACGAAATCGACGACCAACATGCACTCGCCTACCTTTTTTTCAATCAGGCTACTTTCGACATCAAAGGCGTCACCGTCAATGCGACCGACAATGGTGGCGACATATCGGGACACTATGCAGAAGCCAAACGGGTGATGGAACTCTGCGATGTAGCCGATGAGATTCCTTTATTCGTGGGTGCTAATGCTGACTTCGAAGACATCCGAACCAATCTGGCGGCTGCTGATTTTGATGGTCACGCCGCCGTGAATTTTATCATCGAAACCGCTCGGGAAGCACGGGACGAAAAACTGGTCTTGATTCCAGTCGGCAAGCTTACCAATATTGCCTTAGCACTAGCGAAAGCACCCGACATCAAAGACAAAGTCCGCATTGTTTGGTTGGGTTCTAACTATCCTAAACCTGGCGAATACAACCAAGACAACGATATTCCTTCCCTCAACTATATCCTAGAACAAGCCGTTGATTTTGAGATCGTTAGTGTACGCTATGCCAAAGCTTCTGGCTCAGATGCGGTACGTACCACGCCCGCCCAAATGGAACGAGAAATGCCACAAGCTGGCGTTGTCGTCGAGCCCGTAGCAGGCAGACACGGCGGACAATTTACCACCTTTGGCGATTACTCGATCAGTCTTTTCAACAATGTCGAATTGCACGGCAATCCCCCTTCTCGCGCCTTATTCGATGTCGTCGCCGTCGCGATCTTAAAGCAACCCGATTGGGGTGAGCAACGCATCCTACCCGCTCCGATTATGGACATCGCCAAGAATGAATGGCAAGACCGCCCCGATCAGGAACGCCAAATCACCCTCTGGGAAAACTTTGATACCGAAGCAATCGTAGCAGACTTTTTTGCGGTTGTTCGGGCGGGTGGGAAGTAGTGATATTTTAGAGTAGATTACTGGACATTTTTAACTAGGACTGTACAAAGTCTGATTTTCCTTAACATTTTACTTGGAAACAGCCTGAGTCGATGCAAAAAAATCGCATAACAAGCATGCTCAATTAGTCTCTTCGGAAGGAAACACATAGCTTTTATGACCTGATTTTCAGTAAATCTATCTTAGTTTTCTTAGTGCCTTAGTGGCTTATTTTACCCTAATGTCCAGTATTCTAATTTTAGAGCTTGTTTGAATTTTTCTGCATTACGCCCTATATTTGTATGAAAACAAACTAAAACAAATGACCCAATCGCAAATAAAAGCACTGATTTCAAAGGGAGACACCCAAAAGTCCATTGACCTGCTGCTAGCGGCGACTAGAAACGATAGCAGTCTTTACAATCAGGTCATCCAGACATCGAGTCGTTTCGCTGCTGTGCAAAAGAAAAGTTTGCTCGGCACGGAATCCAGTGAAAATATAGGACTAGAAAATCGCAGAATTACTCAGGCTCTAATCAGCATCGCCGATCAATTGCCGCCCAATGTAGATGTGACCTTACCCGTGAGTGGCATCAATTACGGCAATGATCAAAAGGATACTCCTTCCACGCCGCCCGTCCAAACCAGACCTGATCCCACTGCCAGTTTGACGAAGTTTGCGCCTTGGATTGGCGTACTACTTCTGATAGCAGGTTCAGCGGCAGCACTTTTTCTGTGTACAGATGGCATGGGCTATTTCGCTGTTTTAGTACTATTGGCTTTAGGTGCAGGTGGCGTGGCTACTATCCTTCCTGGCACATTGAACGTTCAAGCATTCAATGAAAAAGTATCAGCGGTTGGTGCGATGGCGCTCGTTGTTCTTATTTTTACATTAAGTCCAGCACAAGATTTTATAAAGTCTTCCAACAACTGTAATAAGCAGACCGATTTTGATCTAACGATTCAATTGGAGCGCGATCGTGCTTTGAATATTCCTGCTCAATATCCGCCTTTGAAGGAAGCGGTTTTGAAAATCTATCCAAAAGACGAAGTGAAGGAAGCGGCTGTTCCGAATAATCGTTCGGTGACGTTTAAAAATTTGACGGTCGAACCCCACTCAGAAGCAAAAATTGAACTCTTGGCTAAATATTGGCAGCTAAAAGAGAGTAAAACGACGCTCCGACCCGATGAAAGTGTATTTTTAGCTATTGTGCCAGATGGTAGTCTTGGCAAAGTGAGCGGTCGGGTAGAGGATAGCGAATCTCAGCCTATTACCGCAGCGGAAGTTGATTTGGGAAAGCCCAACTTGACCGACACCACAGATGCACAAGGCTATTTTTCAATAGATATACCGCTTGCCGACCAACGCATACGCTATTCCATGACCGTCCGAAAAGACGATTACAAAGTTTGGCGATACGAAATTGATCCGACGCAGGAGCGTATTCCAGTGGTGCTTGAAAAGCAAGAAGAATGATTCGCTCTTTGCCCGTCTCGTTTCCTACGAGGCGGTCAATTGAAGGTAAAGTGACCGCCTCGTTTTCTACGAGGCAGTCAATTAACAATAAAGGACGCGGGCGTGGGAAACGACCGCCTCCTCATAAAGGACGTGGGCGTAGAAAACGACCACCTCCTCACTCAAAAATTCATACATTATGATCCAATTTATATTACTCTTTTGTGGATTTTGTGCCACCATTCAGCTAGCTGCCCAAAGTCTAAAGGGCTATGTCATCACCTACCCCGAAGAGCGACCACTTTCGGGCGTCAATCTATCCGCTGATGGCAAAATAGCTCGCAGCCAATCCGATGGTGGATTTTGGTTCAGAGGGATGCGAGGGGCAGGGGAAGAAATCAATATTGCTTTTACGACCAGCGAAGACTACAAACCTGCTTACTCGCGCTATCCCGTTTCTGCGACTTTGCGCACCGATGATACTGCAGAGCGCAACCCTTTTCGTTTGGTGCTTTGTTTGCGAGGCAATTGTCCTGCCGACCAAATCATAAAGCGAGGCAAAGCCAACCTCAACCAACAACTCAACGACATTAGCCAAAAAATAGACGAACTGCCCGCAGGTAGCCAACAGCGCGCTATGCTTGAAGATAGCATTGCGACGCTAGTGCAGCGACTCACCGAAAAAGAAACCCTGCTGCGTGAAATCAGCGAACAAGTCGTCCGTACCCGCTTCAACAATACCGATCCTTTGGTGGAAAAAGCCATTAGCTATCTGGAAGCTTTTCAGCCTGATAGTGCCATTTGGGTGCTGCAAAAAGCCAAGGTAACGGAAGACTTGAAAGCCATATTGGACGAAGAAGCCAAACTACAAGCAAAACAAGCTGCTCTCGCCGAAGAAAAAGCCAAAAAAATCACGGCACAAATGACTTTGGCGCGCTCTTTTGCACTGGAATACCAATTGGACAGTGCTATTGCTGCCTATGAAATAGCTATACTTGCCGATACCACCCAGCACGAAAATGTATATGACTACGCTGAGTTCTTAAAAGACATCAAAGCCTATAAAAAAGCGATTTACTGGCTGACCAAAGTGACGCAAAATGATGAGGAGGTATGGCGGCAAGGAAATGCTTTTTTAATGATAGGAGATTTATACAAGGAATTGGGAGATTTTGACGCGGCAACGAATGCTTTTGAAAAATATAGAGAAGTATGCCAAAGAGATTACAGCAAGCAGTATGCCGAAGATTACTACAAAAATACACTTGCTATATCCTATGAAAGAATAGGAACAATGTATCAGGCGCAAGGCAAATTCGATAGCGCATTGGTCTATTTTGTGGAACGTTCCAGATTAGGAAAAGAGCTGTATGCGGACAATCCAAAAAGCGAAAGCTTGAAAAACGGGCTTGCCATTTCGTAT
>JBCDKV010000296.1:0-6325 GCA_038746215.1 Bacteroidota bacterium
CATGGTTTCATGGTTTCATGGTTTCATGGTTTCATGGTTTCATGGTTTCATGGTTTCATGGTTTCATGGTTTCATGGTTTCATGTTGATATGTTTAACAAATTTAAGTTTATTGTTTCGCTCGAAGTAATCAGGGACGAATTATTTTGGTTAACGCACCCTGATCGGTAAGCCCCAAGGATTGCCGAGCAGCTACTAAGTACAGATCGGCTCGGTAATCGTTGATAACCTCTCGCTTAGCGATCCTCGGAATGATTCACGGTCGAGACTTCCGTAGCAAACCAACAATTTAAACAAGAGCAGCTTTCTTGCGATTTACCTCATTATTATTCGAAAAACTTTTGACCTGTTTATCTTAATTAGGCGTGTGTGAAGTTCTGAGCAATGGTTGAAATAAATCCTAGTGAAGCTCCTGAGATCGCGCAACAAGTATGCTTAAAGGGTTTTTATGGACGGAAGTACAAATTTCAACTTATTTTTCTCCAAAAAATAAGTTAAAATTTGTATTTCCGTCCGAAGAGACTTATTAGGCATACCTGTTGCGCAAATTCTTTGCACTAGCTCAGGCTGTTTTCAAATAGAATAAGACTTCTTACACCCCTATAAACACCTCCACAATTCAACATTTGGTAGTCCTATATTTGTAAGGCTGCCTGCGCTCTTGCTCTCTGCGTACTTTGCAAGTTTTGCGTGCAACATAGCCTTACATTTGCAGCACTACCCAACATTTTTACAATTCAACACTTCCACCTCTCAAAACACAATCTGATAAAATACATTGGGGAAAAAGCCGCGCTGATAAGTCGTATTAATGGCTTGGTTGGTACGGGAATAGAATTTTTCAGCTTCATTTTGACGTCCTGTCAAATTGACCAAATCAATCGACCAAATTTGAGAATATTTGGGCGCATTGTGGCGAATACCTATCTTGAAATCTAAGCGGAAATAGTCGCCGTACTGTGCTTCAAAGATTTGCTCTTGGTCTCTGATACCTCTACCAGCGGCTTTCGAGGCTTCCAAATCGAAAGGCGTGTATCTGCGTCCGCCAGCATAATTAACTCTAGTATCTATGGTCAATGCCAACTGATCGTTGAAAGCAAATTCTTTTCCGACTAGAAAATTGGTCACATAATTGGAGTTGAAAAAAGTGTTGCGCTCAATGCCGTCGCTGGCTACGTATTTGCTGTCGAAGACCGAAGCCGTTGCTAGGAAGTAAAAACCTTGACTCAACGATTTTTCCAACGTCAATTCCAATCCAACATTACTGCCCGTACCTTCATTGACCAGCCCTACCCTATTTTGAAATCCGAAATCTGCACCCTGATTGATGACAGAAAAAGCGGAAGAGTCGCTATCAACTGCAATATTAGAAAGCGCTTGGTAGTAAGCTTCGAGCTTCATGCGCAGCCCATTACCCATGGCATAGTCCCAAGCAGCGATAAAGTGATCACTTTTGATGAAATCCAATTCCTCATTCATCTGATTTTGTTCCTCTGTTCCCCGACTCCACTTGCTGAAATAGACGGGTAGTGGCTGCAATTGGCTGTGACGCCCATAACCTATCGAAAAACTATGTCGATCATTCGCTTGATAATTCAAACCGAGTCTAGGCTCTACAGAATAGCTATCATTAAACAAAAACCAAGCAGCGTGTAAGCCCGCATTCAAGCTAAGCTGCTCATTGAAACGATGTTGCCACTGTGCATAGATTCGTGCTAGAGAAGTTTCGCCAACGAAGTCTGTTTCTGTAAACCAAGTGTCATTACTCAGCAGTATGGAATCTTGTATTTTTAGGTCGTAAATGTCATACATAATGCCAGTTTTCACGCGATTTCTAGCGTTGATTTTCTTATTGACTGACCAATTGAGCGCGTAGGTCGTCTGACGATTATTGCCAATAAAATCAGGCTCTAAAAGCAGAGTGTTAGAATCCACCACTTCCAAGGAGGTCGCGTAACTATTGGCATCTGAAACTGCCAAAGAAAGCTTAGAGGAGGTTTTGTCATCAAAAAAGTAGAGATGTGTCAAACCCAATATACCCGTTCTCGCACCAGAATTAACTTGCGTTGCGCCCACGGAATAAGCGTTCTCTTCTTCGTCTCCAAAGGTAATATCGCTGATGCCACCAACTCCCCAAAGGCTAAAACGACCTGCATTTTTGGTAGGTACATTAATCTTGAAAGTACCGTCCGTGTATTCAGGCACGGCTGAACCCGTACCGAAATCAATGCCCAATGCTTTGAAAACACCAAGCGTAGAATAGCGCGCATTTGCCACAAAAGAAGCATTGTTGCCGATCGGCAGTGGACCTTCCACTCCTAATTCAAAGCCATTGAAACCGATTTGTCCTAGGAACTCATATTGCTCACTATTGCCATTGCGTAGCCCTAGATCGAAAACTGCGCCCGTCGCATTACCGTATTCTGCGGGAAATGCACCCGATAGGAAATCACTATTACTTAAATTGTTGGCATTGAGCATACTGATGGGGCCGCCCGTGGTGCCAAGCGTACTCCAATGATTGGGAGAAGGAATATCAATTCCCTCCAATCGCCATAGCACACTACTCGGTGAATTACCACGAACGATGATGTCATTTCTAGTGTCACTTGCCCCCGAAACACCTGCGTAGTTTTGCGCCATACGAGCGGGATCTCCAAAACTCCCTGAAAAGCGCATCAAATCATCTATTGACAACAAACGCACGCTACCACTTGCCATGCTGTTCACCGCTTTTTGCTCGCGATTTGCTTTCACGACGACTTCATTAAGTGCCGTCAGTTGCTCTTCTAACATAACGTTGATCACGCTTTCCTTCCCAGAGGAAACCAATATGTTGGGTATCACTTTTTCTTTGTAACCGACGTAGCTCACTAAAATCGCATTACGTCCCAATGCAACGTCCGTAAGTTTGAAGTTTCCGTCTATATCTGTGCTCGTACCAACTGCTGCGCCATCTTTTATTAGTTGCACTGTCGCACCTATGATTGGATACTTAGACTGAACATCTATAACTGTTCCTTTAATCGTCTGTGTCATTGTTGTCTGACCAAATCCATAAAAACCCAACAAACAAAATAGGGTGATTAAGCTGTATTTTTTCATGTGTTTTATATTTGAAATTGTGCTTGTTTATATTTCTTCTGCTGTAAATGATGTCGGCAAGGTATAATGAAATACTAGTAAAGTAAAGTGCTTTGTGGCGAATGACAAGCAGAGGGATGAGTTGTAAGTCAAAAGGGACAATTGACAAGGGTTTGGGACGAATGGTAAGTCAGAAAAGGGAGGAAATTGAGTTCGTTATAGGATTTTAAAATGCAAGCCTAAGGCTTAGACGGGGAATACGTCAGGTCAAATTTCACCTAATGCTCGACCTGTTTATTTGAATCGCCAAAGTAGTTGACACTTCGATCTCAAATTACTAATTTTTATTTAGGCGTATACTAAGTTTTACACAGCAACCGAAACAAGTTTTAGTAAAGATCCTGAGATCGCGCAACAAGTATGCCCAAAGGTTTTTTGTGGACGAAAACACAAGTTCTCAGTTATTTTTCGACAAGTCTATCTACTTGCTTGACATTATTTTTTGAAAATGGAATTAAAAACGAAGTTTTTAATTCCATTTTCAAAAGGCCCTTCGGACAGAAATGATGTTGTTTTTGATGATTTTTGGCAAAAATCATCAAAAAGAACACCATCCCTGTCCAGAAGAACCACCCAAATTGCTAATTTTCATTGCATAAAAATTAGCAATTTGGGTGCCAAGCGAATGGATAGACTTGTCTAATACGCCTTCCTATTCTGAATCCTTATACTTGCTCTATTCGTATTCATTTAGTGCAATACATTTTTCGTCATCAAAAAGTCGTGACTATGAAAAAAATAATCCTTCCCTTTCTTTGCTTTTTTACTTCTTATCTTTTTACACATGCTCAATCATACCAGCCGATAGCGGTGGAAGGGGCGCATTGGATAGGGACTCGATCACAAGGAAATGAACCCGCTATTTGGTGGGATTATACACATAGCTTTAGTATCAGAGGAGATAGTGTACTGCATCAAAAGCATTACAAGAAGTTGTATTACGATATTTTTCACATAGAAGAATATGTTGATAATAGACCGTATCAAGTTGTTAGTAGCGAGCTAATTGGACTAATCAGAGATGATAGCACCCAAAAGAAAGTTTATTACTATCCAGTAAGTGACTTGTTTTATAGTTTGGAAGCGTATTGTCCAAATGACAAAGAATTTCTACTTTTTGATTTCGATCTTAGCCAAGGCGATACGCTTACTTGGTGCAATTTAGATTACATCAAAGTGGATCAGGATACTTCATTCGTAGTGGATAGCATTACTGTTGAACCAACTTGCTGTGATTACGAAGATTATTTCCAAAAAGATAGTGTAATCGTACTGCATACTTATGGATGGTTTCCGATTATTTTTGGGCTACAATTTCCATCTGAACAGCGAATAATAGAAGGTTTGGGTTATGAAAATTACGGAATATTAATAGCAGACGGATTGCACGGTGGGTATTATTGTGTGGGTACAGATGTAGATTGCGGTATTGTCACTTCCAATAAGAACATTTACAAATCGCAAATCAAAATGTACCCTAATCCAAGCAGTACCTTTATACGATTTGAAGGGACACCTCTAAATGCAACAGCTAAAATCTATAATCTAAATGGTATCTTACAATTGCAGAACCAAGAAAGTGTTCTGGACATATCTTCTCTTGCTAAAGGAATTTACCTAGTAGAAGTAACTCATAAAGGACAAATTATTTGGCGAGATAAATTCTTGAAATTGTAGCTTCCCGTACCATAGTGTCAGGCATTTGCCTTTATAATCTCAATAACGCGATCATCAGAAATAATATTTTGCTATCGGAGAACGCCTCAATCCTTAGAGCTTGTTTGAAGTACTATCTTCCTGTAAACCAATATTTTACGAACCTGACTTTAAAAATAATCGCTCGTTTATCCCGATAAAGTCACTATTATTTTCTTCGCCAGAACCACAAACTACTGATTTACAGTTCAATCCTACTCCAAATAAGCTCTTAACGCTTTCCCCGCTTCTTCAAATTCTTCACATAGATTTTACGGTTTTCATTGTGCTGCGCTAGGCTCTTTGCAAAATTGTGGTAGCCAGAACCATCACCTTTAGCACAGAAAAACAAGTAATCGTGTGCTTCGGCATTCAGCACCGCATCTATGCTCGAAATGGAAGCCATGCTGATGGGACCAGGCGGCAAGCCAGCGTACATATAAGTATTGTAGGGCGAATCAAATTTGGTATGATACCAAGTCACGCGCTTAGCACCAAAATCTCGTCGCCCAAAAACGGCGGTAGGATCGGCTTGTAGCAGCATTCCAGTCTTCAGGCGATTGAGATAAACGCCTGCCATCCGCTTTTTTTCGTCGCCTCGCAAAGTTTCGCGCTCCACAATGGAAGCTAAGGTATAGACTTCCGCTGGTGTCATCTCACGCTTATTCGCCTTTCTTTTGCGCCCATTACTATCCCAAAAGCGGTCATGTTCTTTAATCATCCGTTCCATGAAGGCTTCAGGACTGCTGTTCCAATAAAAATCATAAGTATTCGGAATGAACAGCGACATCAGAGTTTCGGGTGTGTAGCCAATAGTTGCTAAATAAGCTTCGTCCTGCATCAAATCTAAAATTGCTATAGAGTCTGCTTCTAAGAAACGAGCTGCTTTTGCGGCTACATTTTCGGGCAGGCGTTCGTTGTTCAATACAACTTTCACAGTAGCTTGCTTGACGCCCCTCAGGTGGCGGATGAGTGCGTAGTTGCTCCAACCACCCTTGATCTTATAACGACCCGCTCTCATCTCTGCTTTGATGTAGTTCATACGGCTTGCAATTGCCTCAAAACCAGTGGTGTCCAGCAGCATATTGTGGTGCTCTAGTGAGTCTAGGACTTGTTCAAAGCTAGCGCCCGTTGGGATATACAAATACTCCTGCGACAGTTGTTCAGGAACATTGGGTTGATAGATCATTTGGTAGTAACGCCATGCGAAAACAGTCCCTACGAGCAAGAGCAGCAAGACCAAAAGACCTATCACAGCAAAATTTTTTCTCACAAATCTAATTTTAAAGCCAATCAATTAGGGGTATTTCTTGGGTGCATCTCAGAATGTCGTTTTGTTGATTAAAGGGCGAATTTTCGTTTGGATTTCATGCAGTCGCGTCCGAAAACCTACAAAGGAGGATTTTCGGATGCTCCAAGGGTTTTTTAAGGGCAAGAAGCGTTAAAGTTTTAACGCTTCTTGCCCTTAAAATCCCCCTAGCAGAAAG
>JBCDKV010000297.1:0-6324 GCA_038746215.1 Bacteroidota bacterium
CCAAACACTTTACTAAGTTTCAAAAGTTTAATAAAACTGCTATTGCCACAAAATGGATTATTTTACCCGTTATTCGCATCAATAATTATCCACTAAACAAATAAATACATCAATATTTTAGACAGAAAAAATTTTTAGCGATTACTTCATCAAAGCATTTATGTATATTCTTTTAGATCGACAAATGCTCTTTTTAGCGAAAATTCGCTAATTCTTACTACAAAATGATCTTTTTCTCTTAAAGATTGCTTTAATTTGCTATGCAATTCCTTTCTCATTGATACAAAATAAAATTTGGAATTATGGCAGAGCAGTATGTAAGCATGAACAATATCAAGCATCTACTTTTTGAAGTACACCAAGCACAAGAATTGTTCGAGCATGAACGCTATCAAGATTACGATCAAGAGGGGACAAATATCTTCTTGAACGCCGTCAAAGATTTTGCGGATAAAGAATTGTTTCCCTACTTCCACGAGATGGACGCCGATCCAGTCCGCTACGAAGATGGCAAGATCATTGTACACCCACAAATCGGGGTGGCAATGAAAAAAGGTGGTGAAATGGGCTTAATCGGAGCGGCTTTCAACTACGAACACGGTGGATTGCAATTACCGAGCATGGTGCATTCAGCCGCTTACCACATACTGGATTGTGCCAATAATAATGTTTCTGGCTACATGGGCTTGGACGAAGGAGCAGCAAAATTGATTGTGAGTTTCGGTAGTTCAGAACAAATAGAAACTTACCTACCAAATATGATGGCGGGCAACTGGGGCGGCACCATGTGTCTGACCGAGCCACAAGCGGGTAGTTCGCTTTCGGATGTAGTGACTTCTGCTACCCCACAAGCTGATGGGACGTACAAAATAAAAGGGCAAAAAATATTCATCTCCGCTGGCGATCACGAATACGTAGACAACACCGTTCATTTACTACTGGCGAGAATAGATGGCGCACCTGCTGGTACGAAGGGAATTTCACTTTTCATCGTACCCAAAAATAGAGCGAAAGAAGGCGGCGAATTAGAATTCAACGACGTCATCACAGCGGGTGATTTCCAAAAAATGGGACAGCGTGGTTATGCAACGACACACCTAGTCTTCGGTGAAAACGATGACTGTACGGGCTATCTGGTAGGCGAAGAGCATCGTGGATTGAAGTATATGTTCCAAATGATGAATGGTGCGCGCATTGGTGTTGGATTGCACGCCGCCTCTATGGCAACGGCAGCTTATCACGCTTCTTTACAATACGCCAAAGAGCGCCCACAAGGAAGGCGCATCAATAATCATGGGGAAAAAGACGTTGCGAAAGAACAAACGCTGATCATCAATCATCCCGATGTGAGAAGAATGTTGTTGTTACAAAAAGCAATCGTCGAAGGTGCCATGTCTTTGATTATGGAAACTTCTAAATATGCCGATATGGAGCGTATTTCCACGGGCGAAGAAAAAGAAAAGTGGAATCTGCTCTTAGAAACTTTGACACCGATCACCAAGACTTATCCATCCGAAATGGGACAAACCGCTATCAGCAATGGATTGCAAGTGCTGGGGGGCTATGGTTTTTGCACCGATTTTCCATTGCAGCAATATTATCGCGACATCAGAATTACATCTTTGTATGAAGGCACAACGGGTATTCAGTCCTTGGATTTATTGGGCCGAAAAATGACAATGCGCAACGGCAAAGGATTGATGCTGCTGGCGAATGAAATACAGCAGACCGTAGAAGCAGCAATGACTTTCGATGAATTGAAACCTTATGCGGCTCGATTGGTAGAAAACTTGAAATTGAATCAGAAAGTCTTGCAATTCTTATTGGCTTTTGCGCAAAAAGGTGAATACGAACGTTTCCTCTCGGATGCTACGATCTATATGGACTTGATGAGTACCATCGTAGTAGCGTGGCAGTGGCTAAAAATGGCGACCGTAGCTAAGCAAAAATTAGTAGTGGGTAACGGTGAGCAAAGCACCGCTTTCTATGAAAGTAAAATCCACACCATGAAGTTTTTCTACAAATACGAATTGAGCAAAACAACTGGTCTAGCAGATACCATCATGCACGAAGATGTGCTGACTTTGGTAAAAGAAAAAGAGTTGATTAGCTAGTTAGTGAACACTACATCAGATTTGGTAAGTCTTCAAGACTTGCCAAATCTAGTTCTCGTTAACTTCGAATAGCCAATTATTATGTATAAAAACCAAAGCCAAAACCTACCTTATCGCTTCCAATTTGTCTGATTTTTGGATATTTACAGGTCTAAGTCCAACTTTTCTATCTTGAAATGCTTATAGTCTAAAAGCATCAGTATACTGCAAACGGGGTAAACTTGCGCATATAGTCGAATTGTAAAATTGTTCAATTGCCGAATTGATAGTAACGTGCTGTATCATTAGCAGAGCCTGCTAATGGTAGGCTAGGAACAATCAATTCAACATTTTTTCATTTCAACAATTCTACAAAGTGCTCAAAATAAAAATGCACTTTTTCACCCTAAATGGAGTATAATAATATCTAGGGCTGTACGAAGCCTGATTTTCCTCAACATTTTACTTGAAACCAGTCTGAGTCAATGCTAGAAAATTGCGCAACAAGTATGCTCGATAGTCTCTTCGGACGGAAACAGAAATTTTTTTTAGAAAAATTTCTGTTTCCGTCCATAAAAAACCTTCAGGCATACTTGTTGCGCGATCTCAAGAGCTTTACCAGAATTTATTTCAAGTATTGCTTAAACCTTCGTACACGACTAAATAATATCTATCAATTTGGAGCAAGCGAACACCACAAGTACAAGCGTTCGGCATAATACGGACGTGCTGAAAGATTTCGATCCTGAATTTTCGGAAGCCATCGTGAAGCATGTATTGTCTTTAGTGAACGAAGTCTATTTCAGAATTTCCTATATTGGCTTTGAAAAACCCATCGAACGCAACAATCCTGATGCTCCCGTCATTCTAGCTAGCAATCATTCTGGTCGAGCGATTCCTTGGGATGCCATTTCCTTTATGTCGGGTCTACTCAAACAGTTCAACTACGACTACACCAAAGTTTGTAAGACCTTGATTGTTCCCATCTTATCGAGTATGGGTGTTATGGTGCCTTTTTTCGTAGCAGGTTTCTGGAAAAAATGCGGTGGTGTAGATGCTAGATTCGAGAACTTTGAAAGCTTAATGCAAGTATCCGATAGCAATGTTATGCTCTATCCCGAGGGCGTGCCAGGCATCGGAAAAGGCTTTAACCACAAATACGAATTACAGCGACTGTCCACTTCTTTTGTTCGCATGAGCTTGAAATACGACACCGACATCGTCCCATTTTCTACCGTGAATGCCGAATACATCAACCCCTTCATGTACAATTCGCCCCTTGTCAATCGGATCGTTAAGTTTTTGACGGGTATTCCATTTTTACCATTGGGGCTGCTGACCATTGTACTGCTGTTGCAACCTTGGTTCTACTATTTTGCTTTTCCTGCTAAAATTACCTTTGTGAAAGGAAAGCGCATCAGACGCAGTGAAATGAGCGGCAAAAAATACGAAGAACTGAGTCAAGAAGAAATTGAAACGATTCGAGATGGTATTCATACCCAGATGCAAGAAGAACTAGAAGAAGCAGTAAAAACCTATGGATCAAGACCTTACGAATGGAAAGAAATGTTCCGCACCATGTGGGAACGACGTAAAGCTTTTCCGTTTTACTTACCTTTTTTCTGGGTTTTCCTATTTTCCGAGTTTCAAATACAATGGGAAAAGGGACGAAAGATTGACATCAAATACAATTGGAAGACCATGCTGCGCTTGCTTTGGCAGCGACCTATTGTGATCGCCTATTTCATACCAGTCATTGGTTGGTTGCCTATATTGTACTGGTCTTACTTGGGAAAACATCGAGTTGACTAGTGCGACTAGTCCGAATTACTTACCTATATTTTTGACACTGAAACTATTGTCATTACTGCAATTTAAATAGGGCTGTACGAAGTCTCAGTTTTGTTAACATTTTACTGAGAAACAGCCTGAGCTAATGCAAGAAAATGGAGCAACAAGTATGCTCAGTAAGTTTCTTCGGACGGAAACACCTTTAGGCATACTTGTTGCGCGATCTCAAGGGATTGACCAAGGCTTATTTTGAACATTGCTAAAAACTTCGTACACGCCTATAATTTAACTAGCAAGTTACTTAACGGCTGTAATATTGGCAGCGTGTCGTTCCAGTTTTCGTTTGATGTGATAGTAGGTCTCTATTTGTGATTGAATAGAAATATCAGAGTCCAGTTTTCGGTACGGATTGGTCTGTTCTTCGTTTAGGATACGTGCTTTGGTATTGTCATTAAGTTGAATATCAATAAATTCCTTTACTTCTTTCTTAATTGCCTCATCATAGATCGGGAAAGTAGCTTCAATGCGATAGCTTAAATTGCGTACCATCCAATCGGCCGAAGACATGTACATCTTTTCCTTACCATTGTTGTGAAAGATAAAAACACGTGCGTGTTCCAAATATCGGTCTACTATGCTGATGGCAACGATGTTTTCACTCCAACCTTTCTTTTGTGGAATCAGCGAACAAATACCACGTACAATCAATTTGATTTTCACACCCGCTTGGCTAGCTTCGTAAAGTTTGGCAATCATTGCCTTATCTTGCAAGCTATTCATTTTCAAAATAATACGGGCAGGAAGTCCTTGTTTAGCATGTTCGATTTCTTGCTCGATGAGGCGCACTAGATCGGAGCGCAAATTGAATTGACCTACCAATAAATGCTCAAATTCGGGAGCATCTAGCGTCTCCAGATAAGAGAAAATGCGAGCCACCTCAACCGTGATGCGTTTATCGGTGGTGAACAGCCCAAAATCACTGTACAGCTTAGCGGTATCCTCGTGGAAATTGCCAGTACTCAGATAAGTATATAGCTTATAATTATCGCCTTCTTTTCTACGTACCAGCCCCAGTTTAGAATGAACTTTTACACCTGGAAAACTATAACGAACTTGTACGCCTGCGGCTTCCAATTTCTCTCCCCAGCGCAGATTTGCTTTTTCGTCGAAACGCGCTTTCACTTCAATGAAAACCGACACTTGCTTGCCAAATTTTACTGCATCCATCAGGGCTTGCATGATACGCGATTTCCTAGCCACCCGATATTGTGTGATTTTGATGTGCGTCACATCGGGATCGTAGGCAGCCGCTTCGAAGAATCTGATGACGGACTCATACGAATGATACGGAAAATTGAGCAAATGATCGGTCTTGTCGATCTGTTTGAAGAGATTCGTACTTTCTTCTAATTTGGGATAGCTTAGCGGTGGCAACTTCTGATTTTTGAGGTGATCTTTACCGAAGTCGGGAAATTTGAAAAAGTCAAAATTGTTATGGTAGCGTCCTTCCAAAAAGACATCGTAGCTTTCTAAATTGAATACTTCACTCAAATAATCGAGTAAATCTTTGGGCATTTCTCGGTCGTAAACGAAACGCGAAGTCACACCGACCGCTCTTTTAGATAAGCTTTTCTTGATTTTTTCTACCAAATCACCCGAAAACTCATCATCGATATACAATTCTGCATCGCGTGTTTTTTTGACCGAAAAGGTGTCGATGATTCGGTAGCCAGGGAACATCCATGCGATACTGTTGCGTACAATATCATCCAGCATGATGAGGTCGTGTTCGCCTTCTGCTGAGGGCAATTCTACAAAACGTGGCACATCATTAGAAGGAATTTTGACGATGGCGTAGGCAGTTTTCTTTTTGTTGCTGTCCTTTTCTTCCATCCATACGACCATGTACAAAGAGTCGTTATTCAGGAAAGGTCGAATCTTCTGTTTCACCAGCAACACGGGTTGTACGTAGGGCAGCATGTGATCCCGAAAGTAGTTGGCTACAAAAGCTTGCTGCTCTTCGTTCAAATCCAATCGCCTCAGCAGATTGATGTTGTGCTTTTTGAGCTCTGGCACAATTTCTTCTTCCATGATCCTGCTAAACTCCTGCTGATGATCGGATAGCGTTTGCTGGACGCTTTTAATGACATCTTTAGGCGAAAATTCAAAGCTGTTGCGTGTCTTTTTTCCCGCTCGTAACAAAGAGCGTTGGTTCGCCATTCGCACCTTGAAAAACTCGCTGAGATTGGAAGAATAGATCGCCAAAAATTTGATGCGTTCAATCAGTGGCACGTTTGGATCTTTCGCTTCCTGTAACACCCGATAGTTAAAGGATAGCCAAGTAAGGTCTCTATGAATGTAGGGGATTTCCTGACCATTATAACTAACGGTGTGCTTGATTGATGCCATTATATATGTAATTTACGTAGAACGGCTAAAG
>JBCDKV010000298.1:0-6287 GCA_038746215.1 Bacteroidota bacterium
CAACGCTTCCAATGCAATTTTCGATTTTTGCTTGCTACTAAATGTCCTTCTTTTTCTTCCCATTTTTATCGTAATTTTATCGTTCCAAAATTACGCTTTTATCACCTTATTGACCTGTCCTAGTTTTGGGGAGTACTTCAGATCAAATTAATCCGTCAATCGCCACAGATGGAGATGGAGATTTTATAGTGACGTGGGATAGCTACCTACAAGATGGGGATAACTATGGCGTATATGCGCAACGCTATAGTAATGAAAGTTGCAAAGGAGACTTAGTGTTACCCAATGAAGTGATCGAGCAAGATACCATCTATGCTGATTGGGCAAGCATTGAATCTAGGCAAATGCTACAAAATGGAAGCGGCACTATCGAAATACGCTACGAAGCAGCCACACAGATTTCCCTAAAAGAGGGCTTCCATGCCAAATATGGTGTCCTTTTTGAAGCCGTGATTGAAGATTGCGCATTAGGCAGTTCTAGCCAAATAGCCCCTAGCGAAGCGCAAGAACAAATTATTACACGATCAGTGCGTGCTGATAAGCTGCCAGTTACGGTTTTTCCTAATCCTGTAGATCAAGTACTCCATGTGCAAATACCAAGTGGACACGTAGTACTCAGCATCATTAATCTCCAAGCTAAAGTGATATGGCAACAATCAATGATCTACTAGGAAGTACTCAACATGTTGACGTCAGTCAATTGATGGCAGGCACTTATTTTATTAGAGTGCAAAGTGCAGCAGGCGTGGAAACCATAAAGTTTGTGAAATTGTAAACGAAAATAAAGCATGAAATAAGTACGCCTAAGCTCGACTTTGCCCTTTTGCTATCAGCTATTAGCTTGTGTCATAAGTGCGGATAAGTCAACACGATAAATTTACTTACAGGCTACTCTTCTAAGATTGAAATTTGAACCCACTGGATCAGTAAGCTACTAGGATTGCCGAGCCTATTGTTACGGGCTGCTCGGAAATCCTTAGGGCTTATAAGTCAGTAGGCGTTCACAACCTTAGAATGGTAGCCTTACTTATGCTCGCACTTTTCATTGAGTTTAAACAAACATAATCATTGTAAGCTAAGAGCTTGTTTGGAGCATTATCTTCCTGAAAACCAATATTTTCCGAACCTGACTTTGAAAATAATCGCTCGTTTGTACCAATAAAGTCGCCACTATTTTCTTCGCCAGAACCGTAAACTACTGATTTACAGTTCAATCCTGCTCCAAACAAGCTCTAAACGCTATCGGCTGATAGCCACCCCAAACACTACCGAAACCGCTCCCCCACCATCTTCCAATATTTTACTACCAAGCGGTTCAAATCCTCAGAAATATGAGTAGAATAGACTAGCGAGCTATACAAAACCACAATGAGCATGCTCCGTACAGCAATGGTCACCAAGACATTTCCGATACTTGGGAGGAAGGAAGCTAGTAGTAAAACCGCTAGTCCAATCAGCAACAGTAACAAAGTTTTGGTCTGAAAAGGCTGGAGTCTAAATTTCAGCCAAATGAAGACAACTTTTCCGAAATTATAAAGGAAAATAGAAAGACAAGTCGCCATAGCTGCCCCTATTTCGCCGTAGCCCAATTGCTGGATAAAAAGATAGTTACAGACGACATTGAGTAGGGCGAGAAAAAGCACCAAGACTAAATTGAAGCGGTAATATTGCGAATAGTTGATGATGTGGTGATTGACGCTCGTGGCGACATCAAAGAGCTTGGCTAATCCGATGAAAACAAAAATATGGCTGAGCGGACTCAGGATTTCGTACTTCCCCGTTAGACGCAATAAATCATCCAAATTGGGGTAGACGCCCACAAAGATAAAGATGCCCAGTACTAAGCCATTGGTGGCAGTCTTTTGGTAGAGTTCACCGACTGCTTTTAGGTCTTTTTGCTTAATTTTTTCTGCTACGATAGGTCCCGCCACGGCAATGAGTGCCATGTAAGCCAATTGTATAGTATTCGCCATGAAACTGATGATACCGTAGTTACCATTGTTGTCAAAACCGAGTAGGCTAGAAATCATAATGCTGTCTATCCGAGCGGCAATAAGGCTGCCCGAACTACTTAAAATAGCAAAAGCAGCGAAGGTCATCATACCTTTGAACAATGTCCCATCCAGAAAAAACCAGTGTGGACGTAGGTGCAATGCTTTCAAGCTCGCCGTGTAAATAAGTAAAGCCAATACGATGATGGCATAAGTCCCTAACAAAATTTGAATGGAGCGTGCTTCACCCGTTATTCCACCGATGGAGAGCAAGATGATCGTCGGAAAAGCTAGTTTCAGTAGCAGATTATTGAAGATATTAGGGACTGCGATGCGTCCAAAGTTGCTGATATAGCTGGTCAGTAGTTGAGCCATACTCAGCAGGGCAGCCGCTATCAGAATCGGTACTTTGTATTGACCGATTCTATCCAAATCATTAAATTGTAGTTGCTTTAATAGAGGCGTTATCACATCTTTCAGTCCCCAGAGCAGCAAAGTGGAAAGCACAATGGCGAGCAATAAAAAACACAATAAAAATCCTAAAAATCCGTGATGTTGCTGGGTTTTGTCTTTAAAAACAGGAAAGTATCGAACTGCCAACATCGGGACACCCAAAGAAATGATCGGCAACAACAACATACCAAAATCACTGATGAAACGAATCAGTCCGTACAAATAGCTGTCCTTGGGATAGATGAACAAGGTGCTTAATGCCCCAACTGCAATCCCTACTACGCTAACGATGCTGTGCCTGATGCCCTGTCTTTGTATGACACCCATTGGTTTGATTTAATTTTTTGTAGCGGCAAAGCTAATTAAACGCTAGACAATCAAAAAATAACATCAATTTCCTACGGTTTCGTTATTTCTTCTTTTTTTTGCACTGCTAAAATGAGGAAGATGTTGTGTTTGAGTTGACTATTAACATTAGGTATTTACGAAGTCTCATTTTTCTTAATAGAAACAGCTTGAGTCACTATAAGAAAATCGCGCAACAAGTATGCTCAGTAAGTCTCTTCGGACGGAAACACAAATTTCAACTTATTTTTCTCCAAAAAATAAGTTGAAATTTGTGTTTCCGTCCATAAAAACCCTTTGGGCACACTTGTTGCGCGATCTCAAGAGCTTTACTAGAACTTGTTTTGAGTATTGCTCAAAACTTCGTACACCCCTAATTTAACATTAGGCATTTACGGAATTACCAAGCTTGCTCTAAACAAAGTTTTCAAATCATTGACAAGAAGCATTTTTACATCTGACAACTTCTTCTTAAATCTGTTCGCTTACATATGCTCGATCTAAATAACAAATCTGTACTCATCACGGGTGGAACTGGCTCATTGGGAAAAGCACTGACCCATCGGATTTTCACGGCTTTTCCAGACGTGAAACGCTTGGTAATTTTCTCGCGTGATGAGCAGAAGCAATTCCAAATGGCACAGACCTATCCCACGCATCAATACAAAGCCATTCGCTACTTCATTGGCGATGTTAGGGATCGGGAACGCTTGATTAGAGCGATGCAAGACATTGATTATGTGATCCATGCGGCGGCAATGAAGCACGTTCATTTGGCAGAATATAATCCATCGGAGTGCATCAAAACGAATGTGGGTGGAGCGGAAAATGTGATCCATGCTTGCTTGCAGACGGGCGTGGAAAGAGTCGTCGCGCTATCTACCGACAAAGCTTGTGCGCCCATCAACTTATACGGTGCAACCAAGCTGACTTCCGATAAATTATTCATTGCTGCTAATCGAATCAAAGGCAAAAATCCCATTCGATTTTCGGTGGTGCGCTACGGCAATGTGATGGGTTCCAACGGCTCGGTTATCCCTTTTTTCATCAAGAAGCGCAAAGAAGGTTTTCTACCCATCACCGATCCCAATATGACGCGCTTCAATATTTCCCTGAACGGTGGTGTAGACATGGTATTTCATGCCTTAGCTACGGCATGGGGCGGCGAATTGTTTGTGCCTAAAATTCCATCGTATAAAATTACAGATGTAGCGACTGCTATTGCGCCCAAGACCGAGCAGCGAGTCGTCGGCATCCGACCTGGCGAGAAAGTACACGAAGAAATGATTACCGCCTCAGATTCTTATAATACCTACGATTTGGGCAAGTATTACGCTATTTTACCTACCGTCCCAACTTGGAAATTGGATGAATTCATTCGTGCTTTTAGCGCAACTAAAGTGCTGGAAGGTTTTAGCTATAATTCGGGCAATAATAACGATTGGGTGAACGTAGAAGCTCTTAGGCAACTCATTGTAGAGCATGTAGATGCTACTTTTTCGGTTGAAGATTATTAGAGCTTGTTTGGATTTTGATCTTTTAGTTGAAAATGAGCTATTTTTTTCTCTTTCAAGGCGAAAAAGGCGAGTTTATCTGGATAAGTGAGCATTTTTTCAACGTAGAAAGAGGAAAAAAGAGCCATTTGGAAACCAATTATCAATTTCCAAACAAGCTCTTAATTGGGGCTGTGAAAAGTATCTAAAGACGTTGCCCTAAAAGTAACTTAAAAGATAAATGAACATGAAAGCAATTCCATACGGCAGACAACATATCACAGAAGCAGATATTGAAGCAGTGACCGCCACCTTGCAGTCTGATTTTCTGACAACTGGACCCAAAGTAAAGGAATTTGAAGAGAAATTTGCGGCTTACATTGGTGTAAAATATGCTGTAGCGGTAGCCAATGGAACGGCAGCCTTGCATCTGTGTGCTATGGCATTGGATGTGAACGAAGAAACAAAAGTAATTACTTCACCGATTACTTTTGCGGCTTCTGCAAATTGTGTGCGCTACTGCGGTGGGCAAGTCGACTTTTGCGACATTGATCCTGAGACTATCTTATTGGACATCGCGGTAGTACGCCAGAAACTAGAAGCTGCGCCCAAAGGCACGTACCAAGGACTGATTCCCGTCAATTTTGCGGGCTATCCAGTAGATATGGAAGCTTTCAGACAACTAGCAGATGAGTACGGGCTTTGGATCATCGAAGATGCTTGTCACGCACCAGGCGGGAGTTTTGTCGATAGTAAAGGACAAGAGCAGTTTTGTGGGAATGGACAGTATGCCGATTTAGCGATTTTTTCCTTCCATCCTGTGAAGCATATTGCTTGCGGTGAAGGCGGCATGATTACTACCAACGACAAAGCCTTGTACGACCGTTTGATGATTTTACGGACACACGGCATCACCAAACGTGAAGATTTACTAGAAGAAAATCATGGTGGCTGGTATTATGAGATGGTAGAATTGGGCTATAATTATCGAATGCCAGACATCCTTTGTGCTTTGGGTATTTCGCAACTCAAAAAAGCAGCGGCTGGATTGGCGAGGAGACGTGCCATCGCCAAACGATATAACGAAGCCTTCAAAGATACTGACATTGAGATTATTATTCCACCCGATACGGTTCAGCACGCCTATCATCTTTATGTAGTGCAAGTCAAAAATCGAAAAGGACTCTATGAGCATTTACGGTCGCAGGCTATTTATGCTCAAATCCACTATATTCCCGTGCATACCCTACCTTACTACAAAAAATTGGGTTTCCAAAAAGGAGATTTTCCATTGGCAGAAGCTTATTATGAAAAAGCAATTAGTCTGCCCATGTATCCGAGCTTGACCGACGAAGAACAAACATTTGTGATTAAGAGCTTGTTAGAATTTTTCCTGCCTGATAACTAGTATTTTACGAACTTGATGGCATGAAAAATGAACGCCGTATCTCGACATGCAGTTAATTTTTCACCTTGTCAAAACCGCAAACTACTCATTATCAGTTTGTAAAAATCCCCAACAAGCTCTAAGTAATGGTAAAACAATAACTTCCCGATTTGAGGCTGATCTTTTGCACTTTTTAAGCACTTAAAAAATGAGCCGTCCGTACGGATGCCTAATTTTTGAAGCACTTACAAAGCACAAAATATCTATCCTCAATTTCGGGTACTTATTATTTCACCATTACCAAGCAAACTTTAAAGTACTCAAATGGATAAAACCAGAACATATGAGATTACAAAAAACGCAGCTTACGGCTATTACGAAATTGCGAATAAGCCAGATGAGCAAAGTTTGAACGATTACTACGCTCAAAAATACTACCAGCCGAATGCAGAAAAAGTCAATCAATACCAGTCCAAATACAGCCAAATCGACCTCAATTACATTCAACAAAAAATAGCCCAAAAGCATCATTTTGCACAGGAGCATTATACAAAAGATCATTTTCAAACGGCTATTGATTTAGGCTGTGGAGAAGGTCATGCGGTCGCTTATTTATTG
>JBCDKV010000299.1:0-6270 GCA_038746215.1 Bacteroidota bacterium
AATGGACTGACGGCACCCACAAATTTGATGATAATGCCATCGTATCGAGAAAATGCCTGATCTCTATCTCGTGGAATGGGGCGGTAGAATTTGCCATTTTCATCTTCCAAAGTTGCCCAACGCCATTGGTCATCGTGTCGATCCCAATCCTTAATCAGCATATCCAACAGACGAGAACGCACCACCCAGTTTTGGTCAATGCGATGCTTGTGGTTTTTGGTTCTTTTTTCGACCACATCCAATGTGCTAATCAGCTTTTTGGAATTGCCCAAAGTGGCTTGCTCTTCCCAATTGCCACCCAGTCGTTCTTCCAACAAATAGACATCGCCACCAAAGAGGTCATTGTGGTAGTCCAATGCAGGTTGTTTGGGTACATAATAGAGCTTTGGATTGGCGTGATAGACGTTGGCAGCATCCGCTATTTTTGGGACAATAGAAGCCGCAAATGGATAAGCAGAGAGAAAGTTATCTTTCAAAATGGCTTCTGCACCCGTCATTTGATTGATCGGATAGGGCAAGGCACGAGACGCATCTTTGGTCAAGGAACGCATCGTAAATTGCTTACCATCGGCATCGGCTAGGCGCAAGGAATTAGTTTGATTACCACCGCCTCTTTTGATCGGAGTCATGCCACCACGTATGGTATCCAAATCCAAAACGGGAAAAGAATACTCTTTCAAATAAGTGTCCAAATGATGCTCCCCTAAAGTAGCTTTGTGCAACCAACCCACAGGTTCTAAATCGTAATTATTGGGGCGTCTCACCTTTTCACTCAACTGCTGCTCGTATTCAGGAAAATCAGTCGGCACATTGTCTTTTGACATCGTAAGCGCATCTTTAATCTTCTTCCGAAATACTTCCTGAGCCGCCGTACCGTCCTCATTGACGACGTAAAAGCGCATCCAAGTCGTGCCATCTTCGTAGAAATCCAGCTTGGAATAGCCCATTTTGCCATAAGCAAATTCACTACCATTGCCTAAGCGAACGGCATTTTCTTTTGAGCCTGTTCCACTAATAATAAAGTGCTGCTGATCTCTTTCGATGTATTGCAACGTATGTTCGTGTCCAGATACAAAAATGTAGCTGCCGTTTTTAGTAGCACCCGCTAGTAAATCGGAACGCATCGCATCGTATTTTCCATTGGCGAGGTCTTGCGGTACACCAATCGTAGCTCTAAAAAAAGCGAGTAAAGAACCTACTACAGGCAGTGGAACATACAAATTCTTATTCACGACCGTCAATGGAAAAATATGCTTTTCGGCTTCTACATAACCACCGCGCTGTCCGTAAGAATAGAGCGGATGATGCATCGCCACCACTACATTTCGATTGCGGTATTTACGCAGCAATTCCTCGAATTGAAATTTAAAAAACGACCGACTTTTAATGTCGCATCCATCATTGATTGACTCTTGTGTATCCCAATCGTGTAGCCACCATTCGCTATCTATTACCACCACAACCAATTGGTCGTTGATTTCCACCAATTGCGGATCGCCACAGGCATTGCTCGGCTGAAAATAATCTACCCAACCGTCTTCCTCGTCGTCTTCGATACCACGCTGTGCATTCAGCCTTTTTTCGATGTATTTCTCTTGTCGTTTTACGCCTTTCGTCCCATATTTCGTCCAGTCGTGATCGCCGGGAATGAATAAAATTTCTCCCTTGAAATCTTCTAACATCTCTAGTTGCACATCCAATTTATGCTCCGCCAAAGCCCGACTTGCTGCTTCATCTTTGGTTGGCATGCCCATCGGATAAATATTATCGCCCAAGAAAAGAATCGAACTGTTTTTATTGGCTTGTGCCAGTTCCTTTTTTAGGTATTCAAAAATGGGTAAGGTTTCATCCATTTTCGTATTGCCCGTATCGCCAATCAAGTACATCGAATGGCGAATAGCTTGCTCTTCCGTGGGCTTATTTTCCACCCAATTTTCTGCACCTTTGGCGTAGTTTAGTTTGTAATTGGCGCAGGATTGGGAGAGGAGTAAAGCAAGGATGAAGAGGGAATAGAAAAATATTTTATTAAACATGGATGCTATTTTATACCGCTAGGAATAAGTAGGTTGAAGTTAGGGTGTAACTTTGAGGTTACGCCCTAACTTTCACGCCTCACCTTATACAGCCAAAAGACTAGTCACCAAAAAAACAAGCCCTGCCAAAAGGAAAGAAGTCAGAAAAATGGAGTAGGCATGATCTATCATTCTCGCTTTCGCATCGTTGTACTTGCCGATAAAGTAACTCGCCCTTATTTGATTGCCCAGTTGGAGATTTTGGCTTTGTACTACTTTTTCCATAGCAGTTTCGTACTCCTCTAGACTGTTTCTTGCCGTGATGACAAAAATATTTTCTTCCAGCTTTAGTCGTTCACCTGTCACCTCTTTTGCTATTTTATCATTCGCAAATTTGTGCAAAGGCTTAGTAGCTAATATGGCCAGCACAAGGGAAGTGAGTAGCCCCGCAATCAAAATGATTGTTATGATTTGTCCGCCGTTGACGTTGGTATCTATGTAGTCGTGGAAGATAATTGATCCAGAAACAATAGTCGTACACATACGAATCAGCGTGGCGGCTTTTCGATCCAAAATGGCTACGGCACTGACATCAAATTTGTTTTGATTCCTCAGAAAAGTACTCAGCGATTTCCTTGGTTCAGCAGCCGTGCCGTAGTGTCCTTCGATATTAGTAGCTTCGTTGCTATCTTTCTTTTTCGACCGCTCCAGCTTGGCTTCCAACTCTGCTGCCTTTGCTACTTTGATCCTTAAATCGGCAGCCTCTTGCTCCAGTTTAAGTCGCTTTTTCTCTGATTTGAGCGTCTTTGCTTCTAATCCTTCTTCCATTGATATTCAATTTTAGTTCACCTTATTAAAACTTTTGTACAAATACTACAAAAGTCTTCATCAAAAATAAAAAACCTTTTCATCTATATTAAAAAAGGAGAAATCAGAAGAAATTGGATCATATTTTGCACCAAGTGAAAGCTCCTTTAATCCAAATTGAACATCTGTCGTCGCATCGCATCCAGTTCTTCATCCGTCTTATCCTTAATCAAAGCCCTCACTTGTTCCGCATCATCGCCAATACCTGCTCGAATGGGAGCGGGTGTTTGTTCCGCAATTTCCACCAGCCTAGCAGCAGCTGCTTCCAATGCCATCCCCTCACTTTGCATTTTCTTGAAACCGACAGCAAAACTACCAAATTCCTTACCGTACAAGGCTTCCTGTTCGGGAGACATTCCTGCAATCAATTGATTCACCATCGCAATCGTTTTGGCAGGTCCATCGGTTAGCATGTTGCCAGGCGCAACCATGATAAAATCCACACCAAAAGGGCGCAATTCTGTCCGAAATACATCCGCGAAGGCTTCCATCGTTGCTTTGGAAGCACTACTGACGCCATTGTAAGGAACAGCGAGTATGCCCGATACCGAACCGATTTGCAGGATGCGTCCTTTAGCAGCCCGAAGCGCAGGCAGCAATTCATTGATGACGGACAAACTCCCAAATACATTCACTTCAAACTCGTATTTGATTTCATCAAGATCAAGCAATTCGATCGGTCCAGGTGTCAGTACGCCCGCATTGTTGATTAAAATATCAATACCTGCACCATTTTGAACCGCTGCTATGGAGGCTGCCCAAGCTTTGACCTGTTCGGGCTTGGTCACATCGCAAGGGAAAAAGTGGAGGTCTAATCCTTGTGTATTGGCATTGGTTTTTTCCAATTCTGCTTCATTGAAAACCGTACCAAAGACTTTGTATCCTTTTTGAGCTAATCCAATGGCAGTCGCGGCACCCAATCCAGCACTTGCCCCTGTGATTGCTACACTCTTTTGTGTACTCATACTTGTGTGTTTTTATTGAGTATTTAAAAAACGCCATTGCTATTCGCTGCCTGCGCAGGATCGCCCACTTCTTGCACTGCATCCCAATGTTCTGCCAATTTCCCGTCTTCATCCATTCTATAAATATCCACGCCTGCTAGTCCTCGATCATTTTCCTCGTTATTGGTGAAGTTCAGGAAGTTGACAAATGCCCAAACTTGATCGCCCACTGCAATCACTTTATGCACAACCACTCTACTTCTTGAATTGGCAGCTTGCACCTGCTCGAAGAATTTTCCTATCGGTATATTACCATCGGGAATCATCGGATTGTGTTGAATGTAATCGGGTCGAATGTACTTCTGAACCGCTTCCATGGGGCGTTTTTCATTAATCATCTCTTCGTACAAAGCGATGATCGTCTCTGCATTTTTTCTGCTTTTATCGTCCGCAGCAATAATTTGAACAGCCATAATTTTTACAAATTTGTTTTACAATGAATGGATATATTTATGGTTTTTCCGATAAAGAAAGCGGGGAATTTTTTACCCAAAGCATAGTCCAATCGGTTGAGCGAGAAGTTGCCCTCAAACACCCCATTCTTGAAAGTAAAAGGAATCTCGATTGCCTTGGTCACACCGAGCAAAGTAAGATTTCCAGTCGTAGTAAATTGACCGTTGGCTTTGCGTACCGATGTAGATTTGAACGTAATTTCAGGATACTGCGCTACCGAGAAAAAATCTTCCTTGCGCAGATGCTCGTCTCTCTTTTCGTTGTTGGTATTGATTGTGGCGGTAGGCACACTGATGTCGAAAGTGCTACTCGACACATTATCGGGATCGAAGTGTATCGTACCATTTATTTTGGATAGCTCACCTGTGACATTGAGGAATCCCACTTTTTTCACGCTGAATGATGCTTTTGATTCAGCGACTTTAATTTTTATATCTTTAGTTACCATAATGGAATAGTTTATGAATTATTATGGTACAAAGTTAGGAGGCACTAGAAGCAAATGCCTTAATGTAGATTAAGAAAGTGGGAAGGGCTACTTAGATTTGCTGAGTTTCAAAAATTTAGAGCATGTTTGGAGCATTATCTTCCTGAAAACCAACATTTCACGAACCTGACTTTGAAAATGATTGCTCGTTTATCTCGATAAAGTCGCTATTATTTTCTTCGCCAGAACCGTAAACTATTGATTTTCAGTTCAATCCTGCTCCAAACAAGCTCTTAGTAAACCTTCGGTTTAAATAGCAAATTGCAGTAATTCCCACCTGTGGATGCTTTGCTAGAGTTGCGGGTAGTTTTGCGTGCTGTTACTTTTGTAAAGCTAAGTTTATAAAGCCTTCCTGCCCTCAAAGGCAGATACTCAGGCTTCGCAAACTTTTCTATGGTAAACTGCCGATTAGATTTGGGTCAAAAAACAATCAAGCATCAAACAACGCCTCATCAAATTCATAGCCCTTGTAGCTCACCCCAAAAAGAATACTATACATACAAGGAATAAAACCAGCGTGATAACTGTCCCGAACAGCAGCCCTACCATCAAACAAACTACCATACCCAAATCATTTTGAGCCAGTTTTGTCTTTACAATATTTCAGCGTAGATTTGCTAGGTGTTCGTATGTTCATCGTTTTTTCCTATCTAGAGCTTGTTAGGATTTTTCCTGCCTGATAAACAGCATTTTACGAACCTGATTTTCTGAACCTAACAAAGCAAAAAATACCAGCACGATGTCTAAAAATTACTCGAATTATTTACTCTTTCTACTCATCATTTCTTGGTGTTCCTGTCAGCAAAAGCAAGAAGTGGCTGAAAGTAATCCGCCAAACATCGTCCTAGTCATAGCAGATGATGTCAATTGGAATGATATAGCTGCTTACGGACATCCCAATATTAAAACGCCTCATATCGACCAACTTGCACGGGAAGGGATGTTGTTCACGGAGGCTTTTTTAACTACTAGCTCTTGTAGTCCTAGCCGAACGAGCATCATTTCTGGACTTTATCCTCACAACACAGATGCGGAACAGCTTTCTTGGCCGCTGCCTGAGAGTAAAAAGACCTTTGTCCAAGCACTTAAAAATACAGGATACTGGACGGGACTAGCAGGTAAATATCATATGGGTGATCCCGTGAGAGATGATTTTGATCTCCTACTAGAAATGCAATGGAAGGACGTGTCTCCAGTAGATTTGGATAGGAGATTGGTAGGAGATGGAAGCGGTTGTGATGATTGGATAAAGCTGCTAAGAGCGCGAGCGCAAGAAAAACCCTTCTTTGCTTGGCTAGCTTCTTTTGATGCACATCGACCTTTTTATGAGGGAATAAGTGAAACACCATATCAAGCAGAAGATGTCATCGTTCCGCCTTATATACCAGATACCGAAAAAGTGAGAAAGGATTTTGCGCTGTATTATGACGAAATTTCAAGGTTGGAT
>JBCDKV010000300.1:0-6269 GCA_038746215.1 Bacteroidota bacterium
ACGAATATCAAACCGCAGCCACATTTGAAGTGACGCTAAAAATAAAAGATGATAACCAATGTGTGAGTAAGACGACACAACTCATACCTTATTTTCCTGTTCCAGAAGCACTAGTCGTCGATCCTAGTATCTTTGAAGGCTGTGCGCCACAGGACATTTTATTCACCAATTTATCAACACCCCTCAACGAGCAATACACCATTTTCTGGGACTTTGGAGATGGGAATAGTAGTAGCGAAATCAGTCCGCTGCATACTTATGATGAAGCAGGGATTTATGATGTATCTTTGTCCGTCGTTTCGCCAGTGGGCTGTGAAATTAGTACCATCTACGAAGATTGGATGAGTATTGACTTTTCCCCAACGGCAGCCTTCAGCTTCACACCCGAGCAACCCGATTTGCGTAATCCTACCATTCGTATTACCGATGAATCGGTGGGTGCTAATGGCTACGAATGGTTTTTGAATAATGCTTTTATCACACAAGAGACCGAACCTACTTACACTTTTCAAGATACAGGACTACAAATAATTACCCTCGTCGTGACACACGAGAGTGGTTGTCAGGATAGCAGTACAGCGATTATCGACATTGCGCCAGATGTTTTTCTCTATGTGCCTAATGTATTCGCGCCAGCAGGCAGTGCTGAAAATAGTGAATTTAGGGGCTTGGGGATTCTCCCTAACATTCGTGATTATCAGATGCTGATCTGGGATCGCTGGGGGAATCTGATATTTGAGACCAATGATCCCGAAGTTGCTTGGCGTGGTAATGTCCAAAGCAACGAAGCTGCTCCACAGGGCGTATATGTATATGTGATTGAGTTCACAGGTGCGAGAGGGCAGCCTTATCAATATACAGGCTCAGTGACTTTGATTCGATAGATTGCTTGGGGATTAACTTATCTCAGCTAATATTTACAATCCTTTGATGGTTTTAGGCGTAGAATAAATGGTAAAAACCCTAATTTGAGCCAAAAGCCAAAAGCCAAAAGCCAAAAGCCAAAAGCCAAAAGCCAAAAGCCAAAAGCCAAAAGCCAAAAGCCCTTTATGACAATCCTAAACTTATGAAAAGAAATATATTAATCATTTTTTTACTAATAGCAGCAAATGTGATCCAAGCGCGCCACATTATTGGTGGGGAAATTACCTACGAATGCTTGGGAGCTGCTGGAGGTGGTATGAGGTATCAATTTACGATGCTTATCTACCGAGATTGTGCTTGTAGCAACTGTGCTGGTTTCGATGAAGAGGCTGCTATTGGTATCTATCAGTGCGGCGTCGATCAGGATTGTGATGATTTGACCTCTGGAGATATATTTAGAAACCTCAGCATTCCTGTTGGGATGATTAGAAACGTCGATCCACCTAGCTTTCCTTGCCTGGTTGTACCACCCAATATTTGTGTGCAAGAGGGACGCTATGAATTTGATGTGATTCTACCCATTTCCGAGGAGAGTTACCAAATTGTTTACCAACGTTGCTGCCGAAACGTTACTATTAGCAATATCTTTGACCCTGAGGATGCGGGGGCTTCTTACTCCGTTGAAATTACGCCCGAAGCGCAAACGGTTTGTAATACAAGTCCTGTATTCAACGAATTTCCACCGACCGTCATTTGCGTCGATCAAGAACTGGAATTCGATCATTCGGCTACGGATGAGGACGGCGATCAATTGGTTTATTCTTTTTGTGCGCCTCAATTGGGAGGCGGTCGAGTCGGGACGATGGAGTTTCCAGGCGACCCAAATTCCTGCCAAGGAGTATCTCCCAATCCGCCCTGTCCGCCACCTTTTGGTCGGGTTGGATACATTCAGCCTACTTATACTTTTTTAGCACCAC
Source organism: Bacteroidota bacterium (assembly GCA_038746215.1). Lineage (GTDB taxonomy): Bacteria > Bacteroidota > Bacteroidia > Chitinophagales > Saprospiraceae > JAAUTG01. Next base: position 1,842 of record JBCDKV010000300.1, read on the forward strand.
TGGGTGGAAGACCCGTCGTCAGCATCGATCCCAATACGGGAAGAATCACGGGTACACCGACCGTATTGGGACAGTTTGTAGTGGGCGTTTGTGTTAAAGAATTTAGAAACGGGGTGCAAATTGGAGAGATCAAACGTGATTTTCAGTTCAATGTAGCCAATTGCGAACCGACCGTCATTGCAGATATCAGAAAAGATTCTGTTATAGATGGCAGGCAGTTTTTGGTCAATTCGTGTGGTGAAAATACCATCACATTCGATAATGAAAGTTTTCAGCGACAGTTTATTGATAGCTGGTCGTGGCAATTTGAAATAGATGGAGAAACCCAATCTTTTCTCGATTGGAATGCGACCGTTACTTTTCCAGGTATTGGACAATACCAAGGGCAGCTATTTCTGAACCCAGGAACCGATTGTGGAGATACCGCCAATATTTTTGTTAATATTTTTCCAGACATTGAGGCTAATTTTGAATTTGAATACGATACTTGCGTGGCAGGTCCCGTCGATTTTAAGGATTTATCTACCACGGGAGCAGAGGAAATCGTGGCATGGAATTGGGAGTTTGGGGACGGCGGCGGCTCACCCGAACGCAATCCCTCGCATAGTTATTTAGACCCAGGCAATATCGGTGCTACTTTGACGGTGAGAGACAACAACCGCTGCGAAGCCAGCACGACGCAAGTCATCAATTACTTCCCCGTACCTTCCCTCATCGTTATTTCGCCTAGTGACTTTGTGGGCTGCGTACCACAGGACATCTTTTTTGATAACCTTTCCTTTCCGATTGATGATACTTATGATATTCGTTGGGACTTTGGAGACGGTGGCACTAGCGACCAAATCAGTCCTACGCATCGGTACGAAGACATTGGGATTTTTGATGTGGCGGTGGAAATTACCTCTCCGATTGGTTGTAAAACCGATACGCTTTTCCCCAGACTCATCGAGATGTTGCCTTCTCCGACTGCAGACTTTGACTTCTTCCCAGCAGAACTGACCAACATTAATCCCACCGCAGAATTTACGGATCGCTCGCAAGATGCGGTCAGTTGGTTTTGGGATTTTAATGGATTGGGGACTTCGATTGTACAAAATCCTACCTTCACTTTTCCAGATACGGGTCGACAGGTGATTCAACAAATTGTGACCCATCCGAGTGGTTGTCAAGACTCCATCACCAAGGTGATTGATGTCATTCCGCTTGTGCGCTATTTCCTACCCAACGCTTTCACCCCCAACAACGATAATTTCAACGAAGGCTATCGCGGAACGGGTATTTTAACGGGTGTCACCAATTTCAACCTCACGATTTGGAATCGCTGGGGTGAGCTGGTCTTTGAAACCGACGATCCCGAAGCTTCGTGGAATGGTACGAAATTGAACGAAGGGAAGCAATCACCGAATGGAGTCTATGTCTGTCTCGTTAAGTTTCGAGGTCCACGTGGGCAGCGTTTTGAGTATAAGTCCTTTGCTACTTTGATTCGCTGATGATCTGGACTTCTGGACATTTTAGATTACAGAATAGGGCTGTACGAAGTCTTATTTTTGTCAATATTTTACTTGAAAACAGCCTGAGTCAATGCAAGTAATTTGCGCAACAAGTATGCTCAGTAAGTTATGGCAATCGTTAAAAGCTAGGCTTTGTTTATTCGTTGAATTGTTGATCTGTTTATTGCAAAGATTCCCTTGATTTTGCTTTTGTGGTCAATGATTATTAGTTAAACAAATAAACACATCAATATTATAAACAGAAAAATTTTTCTTGCTATTGCCTTATTCAGTAAGTCTTCTTGGACGGAAACACAAATCTCTGGGCATACTTGTTGCGCGATTTTAGGAGCTTTAACAGAGGACTTTTGAGTTTTGCTTAAAACTTTGTACAAGCCTAATTTCCAAAAGATAATGTCAGGCAAATTTGTAAATATATCTTTTTCGCAAACCTTTGTAAATATGCATTACTTGGAAAAGAAGTGCGTGTAGCCAAAAGCAACTAATAAACCTTTCCTTCCGCTGCTTTCAAAGTATTCATCAATAAAGAAGTAACCGTCATTGGGCCTACACCTCCTGGAACGGGCGTGATATAGCTACATTTTGGCGCAACTGCTTCAAAATCAACGTCTCCTTTCAGGCGATAACCACGCTTTGCACTTTCGTCGGTCACTCGATTGATGCCTACATCTATGACCACTGCACCCGATTTTACCATATCGGCGGTGATGAAATCGGGACGTCCGATGGCTGCGATGATAATATCTGCTCGGCGGACTTCTGCGGCTAAATCTTGGGTGCGACTATGCGTTAGCGTCACCGTACAATTGCCCACTTTTGCTTTACGGGATAATAAAATACTCATCGGTGTACCGACAATATTGCTGCGTCCGACGACTACACAATGCTTACCCGAAGTAGGAATCTTGTATCGTTCCAGCATCTGAAGAATACCGTAAGGAGTCGCAGGCAGATAGCTGGGTAATCCTTGTGCCATTCTACCAAAGTTCATCGGATGGAAGCCGTCCACATCTTTTTTGGGATCAATGGCGAGCGTGACCTGCGTTTCGTCGATGTGATCTGGGAGCGGCAACTGTACGATGAAGCCGTCAATATCTAGCGTTTCATTCAGATCGCGTATAATTTGTAGTAATGCTGCTTCACTGATGGTCGCTGCTTCTCGGATGAGCGTAGATTTGAAGCCGACTTGTTCACAGGAACGTACTTTGTTGCGGACGTAGACTTGGCTGGCTGGATTTTCTCCGACGAGGACTGCCGCCAGATGTGGAATTTTTTTACCCAGTCTTTTGCGTTCCTCTACTTCGAGCTTAATTTCTGCTTTGATGGTTTGGGAAAGTTTTTTTCCGTCTATAATTGTCATGTAGTTATTTTTATCGTAGGGTAGAAACACGGATTGAACAGATTATTATTTAATGCGAATATCGACTGCTTAAATCTCGTTTCTCTTGACATTTGCCTCAAACATAGTTCATGTCAATATCCGCAAATTGAGCATACTTGTTGTATAATCTCAATAGCTTTCTGTGATTTATTTCAAACATAGCTCGGAATTTTGTACCTTCTCAGAGTCCTCCAAAATCAAGCAATACGCAAAAAAGTCTGCTGCCGAATGGCTAGTAAAATCTGATAGGCATCTATCATCACCTTTTCGCCTGCGATCAGCAATATGTCCGCTCGATCCTTAATATTGTCGTATATCCAATTGGCAACATCTTCGGTCGCTTGTTCTTCACCGAAACTCAAATACATCCGAATACTTTCCTGATAGCCGATTTTACTACCGTAGTGATCTTCATCAATCACAATATACGTGCTGGTTTCAGGAATTCTAAAGCGTTCGCCGTATCGCAGCCATTTGTAGTTTCGCTTGCCAAAAAGTGCAAATTTAAGTGCCTTGTCGGCAGTTCGGATTTCTACTTTTAATTTTTTAGCTTGAAAGCGTGCGTTGTGGTGGAAAATGTCTTGATAATCGGACGAGGCAGTAGGAATAGCATCAGGAGGTGATGTTAAGTAAGTAGCTATTTTTGCGGATAATTTTTCGATCAATTGGAAACGTTCAGTTGCCATTTCCCGAATGGTATCATCTTCGAATTTTTCAAATCGATCAGGATGATACTTGCTGCGCAATTCTTTTTGGATACGCTTGAACGTTGGCTCATCCAACTCCTCCAAGGGCAGCCCAAAATACTTGAGAATATCCGATTGATCTTGTTTTGTGATATGAGTTGCTGTTATCATGGAGTGTGCATTTAGTGTAAATAACAGACGGGTTCAAGTATTGAACTGACATCTGTCTGGCAAAGCATAAATAACAACAGAACTTTGAAATGAGTTGAATAGATGAAAATGTAAGCTTGGAAAAAGATTGTAGGAGGATTAAACCATGATTTAATTTAAGTAGCTAAGTGTGTAATAGTGCTATGATTTTCTCCTCCTACCAAAATCCAATAAAAGGTATGTATATGAAAAGCTATTCTTTTACTTTCTGAGATACCAAGTATAGCTACAATTAACGTGCCATAAAAATAACTATTTATAAAGTATTGTAAGTCATTGTATTATAAATTTTGGTATTGCTATGCATTGTCTCATATTAAGAAAATAAATATCATTTTTGGAAATATATGTCATTTGTCTGGGCAGTAATCTGAATGATTTTCGTAGAGGAGCGTACGAAATCCCATTTGCTTTGGTATTCCAGATAAGATTATTCGCTTAGTAACGGACGAAAAATAAGTTCTTCATTTTGACCAAGTAGGTTTTGTTCTGATACTACTCAGCAAAAGGGATATAAGGGCTCCCTTTTCTGAGTCTAACGTAGGAATCCTTTTGGCTGGCGAGGCTTTTTAACATTCTCGCAGTGTTGCTTGCAGAAAAGATTAAGTATCTTTTCAACGAAGAGAACCGCTAGCATGAG
>JBCDKV010000301.1:0-6266 GCA_038746215.1 Bacteroidota bacterium
AAGCGAGAATCGCTTCTTTGTCCTTGAAAAACCTTGATTCGCTGAGGAGGTGTCGACCTCCTCCTCAGCGAAAACTTACCCTCAAATTTAGCGGTAAATGATGTGAACAAAACCTATCTTTTTTCAAAAATGAAAGCACTTTTTTACCCCATTTGCAGTATAAATACAAAGTAACAAAGGTTACAAAGACGGGTATCTATCTTTGCATATTGAGTCACCTCGTAGTTTATTCTATAATAAAATTCAGGTATCGACTTTGTGTTCTTCCTTTATGGTTCAAACACGTTCTAAGATAGCTGCATACCCTTGCCCAACGCCCACGCACATCGTCACCAAGGCGTATTTTTTATTTGTCAATTGCACTTCCAATGCGGCAGAATAAGCAATGCGCGTACCCGTCATGCCTAGAGGATGTCCGATAGCAATTGCGCCGCCATTTGGATTAATTCTTGGATCGTCGTCGGCTAGTCCCCATGCGCGAATGCAAGCCAATGCTTGGGCGGCAAAGGCTTCGTTGAGTTCGATGATGTCCATATCTTGCATTGTCAAACCAGCTTTTGCTAAAGCTTTATTGGAAGCCGTCACGGGACCAATGCCCATAATGCGGGGTTCTACGCCCACCACCGCCGAACTCACAATTCTAGCAAGTGGCTTTAAGTCATATTTTTTAATCGCTTCTTCCGACGCGACTATGGTGGCGGCTGCTCCATCATTTAATCCAGAAGCATTTCCTGCGGTGACTGTACCACCATTTTCTGCTTTTCGGAAAGCGGGACGAAGCTTAGCGAGAACAGCTAAAGTCGTTTGTGGTTTGATGAACTCATCTTGCTCGAAAATTAGGTCAGCTTGCTTTCGCCGTGGTATAGATACCGCAACGATTTCTTTTGCTAATCGTCCATTTTGTTGTGCTTGGGCAGCTTTCATCTGTGAACGGTAGGCAAATTGATCTTGGTCTGCTCGACTGATGTGATATTTATCCACCAAATTTTCGGCGGTTGTTCCCATACCATCCGTGCCGTAAAGGGCTTCCATTTTGGGATTAATAAAACGCCAACCAAAACTGCTGTCGTGCATTTGTGCATCCCGACCAAAAGCTTTGGAGACTTTAGAAATAACCCACGGTCCACGAGTCATGTGCTCTACGCCGCCTGCGATAAATAAATCCCCATCTCCTGTTTTGATTGCTCGGTTGGCGTGTATGATACTGGATAGTCCCGAAGAACACAAACGATTGACGGTTTCGCCAGGCACCGACCACGGCAAGCCTGCCAGTAGGGAACACATTCTTGCTACGTTGCGATTGTCTTCACCTGCTTGATTGGCGCAACCTAAGATAACGTCTTCGTAATCCGCTTTGGGAATATTGGGATGGCGCTCGATCAAAGTCTTAATCACCAATGCACCCAGATCATCCGTCCGCACGGGCGATAGTGTTCCTGTGAATTTTCCAATCGGCGTTCGGATGCCGTCTATCAGGTATGCTGTTTTCATGTATTTTTGTTAATTGTTTGGGCAGTGAATGAAACTTTATCTTTTGGTTCTAAAGGGAATGAAAATTCTAAATTCTTGAAATTTAGCAAATCTAAGTAGGCGGACTTAAATCACTGACTTGCTCGTCCGATAAACTGTGCCTCTGAAATAGTAGTAAACCGCGCCCGTTTCATTCATTACGTTTACGTCAAAATCTGCAGTTTTATGGGTGAGGTGCAACACTTTAGCTTCTGCAAATAGGACTTCTCCCACTACTGCTGATTTGGAGTAGATCATATTGGCATTGATGGAGACGGCAACTCGGCCGTAGGAGTTGGAAGCAAAGGCAAAGGCACTATCCGCGAAGGTGAAAGCAATGCCGCCGTGCAAAATGCCGTGACCGTTTAGCATCTCTCGGCGCACCTTCATTTTCAGTTTGCAATAACCCGTTCTGATTTGCACCAATTCTGCTTCTAACCACTGTGTACAATGGTCTTTTTCCATCATTTTCTGATAGATGGCATTTGCTAATGTGTCGTTTTCCTCCATACAAAGCTCAAAACTAATCAATAATAGTACAAAACTAATAATGATTAGTTTTAGGGAAAAATAAAACTAGCTCTAAGCGTTAAGAGCTAGCTTTTGTTGATTTATTTAAATTGTTGATTTATACACTACTGGACATTGAGATAGAAAAAACCACTAAGGCACTAAGAAGCGTAAGATAGGTTACTGAAAATCAGGTCATAGCATCTATGTGTTTCCGTCCATAAAAAACCTTTGAGCATACTTGTTGCGCGATCTCAAGAGCTTTACTAGGACTTGTTCGGAATGTTAGTCAAAATTTCGTGTATCCCTAATTTTTATTCAGGCATGTACTAAGTCTCATTGTTCTTGACGTTTTACTGAAAAACAGCCTGAGTCGATGCAAGAAAATTGAGCATACTTGTTAGGTGATCTTAGAAGCTTTCTCGGACTTGTTTCTAGTATTGCTTAAGACTTCGTACACGACTAATCTGAGTACTAAAGTACCCATAACTTTTTGTGTTTGAATAAACTTGTCCTATTTTTGAACGACAAAAATAGAGGGGCATATCTTAAAATAAAACAAAGCATTTGACCGCACAACAAATACTGCAACAACTCAAAAAAAAGGAATATCAACCTATTTATTTCCTGCATGGCGATGAACCTTACTTCATTGACCAAATCTCGAATTATATTGAAACAAAGGTACTTTCGGCAGGGGAAAAATCTTTTAACCAGACCATTTTGTATGGCAAAGAAGCCGATCCTAAAACCGTGACCGACATCTGTTTTCGCTACCCGATGATGTCCCCGTACCAAGTCGTCATTTTGAAGGAAGCACAAGAAATGCGTAATTTGAAAGACCTGAAACCTTACATCGAAAAAGCAGTGGCGAGTACCATTTTGGTTATTTGCTACAAGCACAAAAAAATGAAACTCAATTCTGCTTTTGGAAAGGCGGTCAAAGCAAAAGCAATGATTTTGGAGTCTAAGAAGCTATACGACAATCAAGTAGCAGACTGGATTCAAAATTATATGAAGACGAAGCAATTGAATATTCAGCCCCAAGCCGCTGATTTGATGGCGGAATACTTAGGCACAAATCTATCCAAAATCACAAATGCTGCCGAAAAACTAATCATCAATTTACCTGCCAAAAGTATCGTTACGACGCAACACATTGAACAGCATATTGGCATCAGCAAAGATTACAATGTTTTTGAATTGCAGCGAGCAGTCGGTAGTCGAGATGTTTTGAAGGCCAATCGGATCATCGACTATTTTGCGGCGGATTTACGCAAGCATTCACTCATTATGCTGACCAGTACCTTTTACAATTATTTCAGTAAAATTTTAATGTTGCATCAGTTGAGACAAAGCTCAGAACAGGAGGTTTTGAAAACCTTGGGGCTACGTTCTGCTTTCTTTCTAAGAGAATATCGGCATACTGCTCGTCAGTTTCCCTTCGCCAAAGCCGTAAAAGTCATTCATATCTTAAAAGAATACGATTTGAAGTCGAAAGGCGTTGATTTTAATAAAACCAATACGGACGACGGGCAATTGATGAAGGAGATGGTTTGGAAGATTTTGCATGTTTGATTTCAAAAGAGCAAAACGTTGCCACAAAATTTTACTACATCCACATTCCTAATTTAGTTTTAGGTCTGTATGAAGTCTCATCTTCTCAACATTTCACTTGAAAATAGCCTGATTCAATGCAAGAAAATTGAGCAACAATTATGCTCCGTGAGTCTCTTCGGACGGAAACACAAAATTTGAGCATACTTGTTGCGCGATCCTAAGGACACTACCAGAGTTTATTTCAGGAATTACTCAAGACTTCATGCGTGCCTACAAAGTATTCACGCACGAAGAACTGCTGTGCGCTTATCCTTACAACCTACGCCTGTAAAGGTGGAATACGCAATACTTGACCAGGATAAATCAAATCTGGATCTTTTAGCATTGGCTTATTCGCCTCGAAAATAGTGTTGTATTTCATTGGATCGCCGTAAACTTCCTTAGAGATTTTAGACAAATAATCTCCTTTTTTGACGGTGTAGAAAGTGGCTTCTGGCTCGGGTGTCACGACCTCCAAATTATCATCTACCGCAGAGATACCTGCGACATTACCTAAGGCTAGGATTAATTTTTCTTTATCCGATTGGCTTTCCACTTGCCCATGAACAGTAACGGTTTCTTCCGCTAAGTCGATCTTCAAATCTTTCACTTCTAATCCGAGCGTATCTGCTACACTGTACAATAAGCTGACTTTTTGTTCGTGCGCAACTGCTTCGGATATGCCATCCGTAGTCGTTCCTTCACGCTCCTTTTCGTTTTTAGAGAATAATTTTGATCCTGCATTTTTAAGAAATGAGAATAAACCCATAATTGTAATTTGTTTTAAAAAAATTTAATGGAAAAATGAAGGAGAATATCCCTTCATTCATTTTCTTGACTAAGAAAAAAATCAAAGTCACACACACTTTACCAAAAAAAGTTGACGCTTGCAAATATTTTTGCATTGCGCTAAAAAATGCAGTTGAAAGCACGGCTGAAATGACGTGGAATATCTAGCTTTGCTGCATATTAAATGATTTTTTGTCCGTAAATCTATTCATACATAAAGTGACCAATACTTACTTCGACTTAATTGATCAGATTTTTCATTTTCCACAAGAGGGCTTCGAGATAGAACAAAATAATCTACGCTTTCATGGCATTTCGTTAAAAAGCCTCATCGAAAAATATGGAACGCCTTTTAAAGTGACCTATGTCCCCAAAATTGGGCAACAGATCGAAAAAGCACGTCATTGGTTCAATACAGCCATAACAGCAACCGCCTATGCTGGTCAATATCATTATTGTTATTGCACTAAAAGTTGTCATTTCAGCTACGTGCTAGATGAGGTGCTACATCATAAGGTTAACTTAGAAACCTCATCGGAGTTCGATATAGATATCATTAATCGATTGTATCGGCAGGGAAAAATCGCGCAAAATCACACGATTATTTGTAATGGTTTCAAAACCGAATCTTACACGCAAAAGATCAGTCAACTGATTAACAAAGGCTTTCAGCATACGATACCTATCCTAGATAATTTAGCAGAACTCCAGTACTATGAAAAATACATCAATCAGCCCTGCTCCATCGGTCTGCGGATCGCCACGGAAGAAGAACCCAATTTCGAGTTTTACACCTCTCGTTTGGGTATCCGAGCCAGTGCGATTGTCGATCTTTACCAAAAACACCTGCTCCATCATCCTAAATTTCAGCTCAAAATGCTCCATTTTTTTGTGGATACAGGCATCAAGGATTCGATGTATTATTGGGGTGAATTAGAAAAGGTACTCCACATTTACTGCGCCATCAAAAAAATCTGTCCAAGCCTTGATGCTTTGAATATCGGTGGAGGATTGCCCATTAGCAACTCACTGGCTTTTGACTATGATTATCAGCAGATGATCCAAGACATCGTATGGCAAGTGCAACAGACTTGTCGAGCCGCAGACGTTCCTGAGCCAGATTTGTACACCGAATTTGGTAAATTTACGGTTGGAGAGAGTGGGGCGACGATTTTTTCGGTACTTGCCCAAAAACAGCAGAACGACCGTGAACTTTGGTATATGATCGACAATTCTTTGATGAATACTCTGCCTGATGCTTGGGGAATCGGCGAACGTTTCATTCTTTTGCCGATTAATAAGTGGAATAACGCTTACACTAGGGTCAACATTGGTGGCTTGACTTGTGATAATTCGGATTACTATGATTCAGAAGCCCACGAAGCGCAAGTCTATTTACCAGCTTATGAAGCGGCGGCAACAGAGCCACTCTATCTCGGCTTTTTTCATACAGGTGCTTATCAAGATGCCATCAGTGGATACGGCGGCATCAAGCATTGCCTCATTCCATCACCAAAACATATTTTAATCGAAAAAGATGAAGCGGGTAAATTGGTCGATCGGCTCTACAGAGCGCAACAGACTGCTGGTGAGATGCTGAATATTTTGGGTTATTGAATGGTGTTATACTACAAACGAGATGAATTTATGTATATATATTGCTTGTTTATCTGTTCGATGAGCTAATCTCCTTAGAGCTTGTTTGGAGCAGGATTGAACTAGAAATCAGCAGTTTGCGGTTCTGACTAGGTGAAAAATTAACTGCATATCTAGATACGGGGTCAATTTTTTATGCAGTCAGGTTCGTAAAATGTTGGTTTATAGGAAAATAATGCTCCAAACATGCTCTTAATGGTTCT
>JBCDKV010000302.1:0-6249 GCA_038746215.1 Bacteroidota bacterium
AATCGACAGTATATTCGACCTGATATTTTGCTCCAAATCAGCAAAAAACGTTACATCATAGATACCAAGTGGAAAATCCTGCCCAAAGTCCAACCTGCTATGACCGACCTACAACAAGCTTTCGTATACGGACAATATTTTAATGCCAAAACGAGTCTTTTACTTTATCCGAAGCACAGCGATTTAGAAAACTTACGCCCCCAAAGCTTTGATATTTCGGGCGACTATACTTGTGGATTATTTTTTGCAAAGGTATTAGAGCATCACGCCCTCAATTTGAAGATTGGGCAAGAAATTATTCAGTTTTTGGTGGATGATCCTTTGAAAGAGGAATGAAAAGCACCAACTATTTCGGCTCATCGGGGAATTTTGTGGAGAGAGAAAATTATGTAATTTTCTCTCTCCACAAACCACCCTCTAGGGGAAATGAAAAAAGTACTTTTTTCATTTCCCACAAAAATAACCGAAGGGCCACTATTTCTTGTGCTAAACAAAACTATAAAAACGCAAACGATGAAAAAAATATGCTACATCTTATGCCTATTTTGCTGTCTTCAGGCTTGCAGTTCTGCTAAAGTACCTCAGCAGAAACTACGACAAGTGGACATCAATGCTTCGCACATTAGTCGAAAGATACAGAATGACTCCTTCATCATGACCATTCAAAACCCACTATCCTGCCCACTCACTTTTTACATCAAAGACGATGATTCTGGTCTTAGTAGCCAACTAAACAATATAGTAGTACAAGCAAAATCTTCAACGACCGTGAAGACACCTTACACGAAGTCAACTGTGCCACAATTAGGCGTCATGTTTGGGGACGTGAATAAGACCGTGCAATACGAGCCTTTGAGTTTACCGATCAGACCCAACGAAAAGCGACGGATTATTCAAGGCTACAATAGCTCGTATAGCCATAACACCGACGCTTCGCGCTATGCCATAGATTTTACTTTCCAAAACCACGACACCATTTTTTCTGCTATGAATGGTTATGTGGTTGGATTTATTGATGGCTATAAACATGGTGGGAAGGGCAAAAAGTGGAAAGGTTACGATAATTACATTACCATCTATGACCCCAATACTGGCTTGTTCACACAATACGCTCATCTGAGGCATAAAGGCGTGCTGGTAGAAAAAGATCAACTAGTCAAAATGGGTGATCCAATCGGATTATCTGGCTTAACTGGTTTCACGGATGTGGAGCATCTACATTTCAATGTATTAGTTCCTGACGAGGCGGCGAGAACACTCAAATCTGCTCCCATTGAGTTCCTAGAGGGTTACAAAGGCGAAGATTTGAAGCGGGGAGATTGGGTGATTAAGCAATAAATGAGCGGAGAGACTTGTCCTATTTTCCAATACAAAACCGCCCAAAAATATTACCTAATAAATCATCAGAACTCACCTCCCCAATGATTTCCCCCAAATGATACAAAGCTTGCCGAATGTCCATAGCAATAAAGTCGGAGGTGATGCCCGTGGCTAATCCATTCGTGACGGCATCGAGGCTGGTTTGAGCTTTGCGAAGGGCTGCTACGTGACGGGTATTGGAGAGAATCACATTAGATGATATTTCTTCCTGAACGACGGTGCGATGTAAGCTTTCTTTCAGATAAGCTACATTCATCTTGTTAATCGCAGATATTGGAATAAATTGTGATTTAGCTAATTGCAAATCGCCAATAGCCAACTGCTTTTCGTAGTGTTCCCATTTGGTATAAGGATTTAAGTCCATTTTGTTGGCGACTAATAGCAGCGATGGTGCGGAAGTCTGTGCTGAGGACTGTTGAGCGATAAGTTTTTTGAGGTCTTCTGCTACTGCTTCGGGAGGTGTTTCAATGACATCAAAAACGTAGAGTAGAATGGCGGATTGTTCGATTTTTTCCATGGTTTTGGCTACTCCAATCGCTTCGATTTGGTCTTGGGCTGCTCGGATGCCAGCGGTGTCTATGAGGCGAAAAGCAACGCCTTTGATATTAAGGACTTCTTCGATGGTGTCGCGCGTCGTGCCAGCAATATCGGAGACGATGGCGCGATTTTCGTTGAGTAGCGCATTGAGCAGGGTAGATTTTCCAGCGTTCGGGCGACCCGCGATGACGGTATTAACGCCATTTTTGATGGCATTGCCCAACTGAAAAGATTGCAACAAGCGAGCGATGAAATCCTGAATCTCCTGTACGGTTTTTTTTAACGCATCTCGATTGGCAAATTCTACGTCTTCTTCTCCAAAATCTAGTTCTAGTTCGATAAGGCTCGCAAAGTCGATGAGTTCTTGTCGTAGCTTTTTGATGGCTTTTGAAATGCCACCGCGCATTTGCTGCATGGCGAGTTCGTGTGCGCCTTTGGATTCGGAAGCAATCAAATCAGCAACAGCTTCTGCTTGGGAAAGGTCAAATTGTCCATTCAGATACGCACGCTGGGTAAATTCACCCGCTCGCGCCAAACGTGCGCCTTGCGCTACCAACAAGTCAAGCAGCGACTGGATAATGTAGGGCGAAGCATGACAAGAAATTTCGATGACATCTTCTTTGGTGTAGCTGTTGGGCGCTTTAAAAACACTCACCAAAACTTCATCTAAAACTTCCTGTTCTAAGGTAACGATCTTACCAAAATGTATGCTGTGCGAAACTTGCGCATCGAGCTTTTTCCCTTTAAAAACCGACTGCACAATGTTAAAAGCTTTACTTCCAGAAAGTCGAATGACCGCAATGGCACCCGAGCCTGGTGGTGTAGAAAGCGCAACAATAGTATCCGCTGTGTGGTAGATCATAGGTTTTGCTTGTGTTTGGATGTGATGCATAGATTATCGCGTCCAAACACAAGCGTTTTAACGATTGTTTTGTTTGCAGAAAAGCAAAAAAAACTAACCTTCCCAATTGATTAGATCGCGAACGATGTCTGGATTTTCCACAAAATTGCCAAGTGGCTTCAATTGAAAAGTGACGCGTTTTTTATCAGCGAGTTCATACTGTGCGATGTCATCGGGATTGAGGTAATAGGCTCTTCCTTGTACATCTTGTACCACAATTGTCGTCGGCGACTTGACATCTAAATAAATCATCGGACTATTGAATCGGAGCAGCCCATTTAGTCGATGGTTGATGACTTCCGTTTTCAGTATGCTAAGCAGTTCTCCATCTTCGGTTTCAAAGCGAGCGAGTAATCGTTTTTCTTCTTCAAAGCGTTTCAGTACGTCCAAATTAAACACACCCAATCCTCTTAACTGAAGCACAGGAATAGGCTGATCGAAAGTAGCGCAGACCTCTTTATAAAGGGGAACATCCCCTTGAAAAGTTAGTAAAACATATTTGGATGATTCAGAGATTTTGGTGGCACTGATTTTATCTCGCCACGCTGTATCCGTTAGTAAGTCTCCTGTCAAATAAGGTTTGAAAAAGCGTCCACCTTTACGCAAAAATTTATAAGCAGGCACTTGATCTAAATGCAATCCTTTCGTACTGCTCGGTGCAGCATTGGGCCAATAGCTTTCATAGTTAGATTCCCATTTTTTAAAAACGGGTTTGATGGCTTCTAGCATAGCTAGATCGGCGGGAATTTCGTTTGGTAACAGCAATTGAATACAAGGCCAGAGCAGCAAGGCTTTTTCAAGTTGTGTTTCGAGTGCCAAATCAAAATCCTTTTGGCGTTGGCGATAAGTTCTTGCGTAGTTGGCATAGCAATCCTCAAAGGTCAAATCAGAGGCTATCGCTTCTGATAAACTGGGAACGGCTGCGATCGTGTATAATTTGCTTTTATGCTTCAGATGAATTAGATAATCACCTTTTTCTGTTCTTCTAACGCGAACATCAGCGAAGCGATTTGTCAAAATATCTAGCTTTTTTTGCTTTTTTAGTTTCTTTTTATTCACGGTCCATAGCACGTCTTCAAAAGCGGATAATTCTGGATTTTTGTCACTTAAATCTTTGATTTTGAATTGTAATTTTTTCTCATCCTCAATAGTCTGAAAATCTAATTCGATATTGTAGTAGTCCGCATTACTGTATGCTTCTGGAAAAGATAAATGACCAATATAATCTGTGCCAGCATAGTCGGCTAGCACTGCTTTGCCCCTTACTCGATGCTTGAAACGATTCACGTCTAGCTGTGGAATGTACGCGTATCGATATGCTTCGGTAGTGGTCAATATCTCTCGCAATAGGGTATGTGCTTCTTGCAATCTTCCGATGGTGTCCTTGTTAAAATTCCATCTATATGCTTCGGGCCATCTCAATTCAGAATCGCCCAGTTTTTCTCGTCTCGTTCCCGTCTGAACCCTCACTAAATCTCCTGAATTGTATTCTACATAGGGATTACCACTCGACCATTCCCCAAGTTTCTCATCAAAACGCCAAAACTCTGTACCTTCTAATAATTCCACTTGTTCAAAAGACAATGCTACTGTTTTATCACTTGCCAGCAGAAGTGAATTTTTCTTTAAATCATAAGCTTTCAAGTCAAACATGCCAGCAGAATTAAAGTACGCAGCTTCGCCTTCCCAATTGAAATTCATAGGCAAGTCTGTCAGCATAAAATCTGCGTAGTCTCTAAATTCTCGATACGTAATGACGACTTCACCTATTACGGCTTGGTTGTTTTCGTCTACAAAAGCATTGGGCGGAATATTGATCGTTGTTTTGGAACGACTGTAAGTAAAGCTACCGCCTGCTTGTGCATCCACCAAGAAAAAATCGCGACTCACTTGACCAATATTGGATTCTAGAATTAGGTCAACTCTTCTATTTTTGGCTCTAGCCGCCTCGTTGTCTGAATCATCTAAAGGATCGAGAAAGGCTTTGTAGGACAGTTCAATTTGATTAGGGGTAAAACCTAGTTCCACTAGCATTGTTTGAACACTTTCTGCGCGACGCTTAGATAGCTGCTCATTGTAGGCCAAGCTGCCTTTATTATCCGTATGACCAACCAAAAAGACCTTGTAGTTGTCAGGAGCAGTGGTCAGTCCTGCGCGTAAATCAAAAATAGTATTCACTGCGTTGGAGTCGAGTTGAGCCTCGTCCGAAGCGAAGTGGACTTGCTGTATCTTGAAGTCCTGAGCATGCAGAAAGACAGGAAAAAGGAATGCAATAAAGAGAAAGATACGAAGATTGAGCATGTTAGTATGGTTTTAGTGAATGCAATTGACCATTGTAGTTAATTGACATAATAAGAATAAACGTAAATACACTTTACTTATTTTAGAGCTTGTTCGGAATTTCTACAAACTGATAATCAGCAGGTTGCGGTTTTGACAAGGTGAAAAATTAGTTGCATATCTGGACACGGAACTCATTTTTCATGCAGTCAGGTTCGTAAGATGTTGGTTATCAGGCAGGAAAATCCAAACAAGCTCTTACTAATGCTTTGATTTGTACATCATTCTTTATGGTACTAAACCTAACACGACAATCATGATGAGAAATATAATTTTGTTAATCACCCTTATACTACTTAGCCTAATCGCTTGCGAAAAAGAAGCCATTCAAATCAGTAAAGAAGATCGACTGCCTAAGCTGCCTCTGAGCTATTTGGCATTGGGCGATTCTTACACCATCGGTCAGGGTGTGGACAGTGTGGCTTCCTTTCCTGCGCAATTGACCGCACGATTGAGAGCAGATAGCATTCCTATCAAAGCTTTGCGCATTGTAGCACGAACGGGTTGGACAACTGACGAACTACAAACAGCCATAGACGACACCGACTTGATGAATACCTACGATTTTGTGTCGTTGCTAATTGGGGTCAATAATCAATTCAGGGGATACAGTGAACAAACCTATGCACAAGAATTTGAAGCACTCCTCCAACAAGCCATAGCATTTGCTCGCGGGAATAGAGACAACGTCTTCGTACTCTCCATTCCCGATTATGCTTTCACCCCTTTTGGTCTATCACGCGACACTGCCAGTATAAGCGCAGGCATTGATCGCTTTAATGCCATCAATAAAAACATTACCGAAACTTATGGGGTCGCTTACTACGACATCACCTCGATTTCGAGAATGGGTTTGGAGCAGCCCGATTTGGTGGCAGATGATCGCCTACATCCTTCGGGCGAACAGTACTGTCTTTGGATACGGGGCTTCTATGATTCGGTGAAAGCGCAGTTGTTGGATTGATTTATCAGTGTCTGCTAAATCAATCCAACAATTAAACAATTCGACAATTTTACAATTCGACTACTTGCACAGATTTATTTCCAGCCTGTTTCAAAACTTCGTGCGCAACTAAGAGCATGTTTGGAAC
>JBCDKV010000303.1:0-6235 GCA_038746215.1 Bacteroidota bacterium
GCAAAAACTGGTTCTGAATACGTCATTTTTCAGAAAATGGGTGAAAAGCAAGCTACGGTGCTGCCAAAATTGTCGGGTACGTTTGCAGTGCGCTGGTTTCATCCCAAAACGGGCAAATTTGTTGGTAAAGCCCAACGACTTACCACTAAAGATCAATTGAAAGTTGGTCTACCACCACAGGATACCGAGCAGGATTGGGTGCTGTGGGTGAGAAAGGTGTGAGTGCTTCAATGAAAGTGACTCAATGAAAATGAAAGTGTTTCAATGAAAATGAAAGTGTTTCAATGAAAATGAAAATGCTTCAATAAAAATGAAAATGCTTCAATAAAAATGAAAGTGTTGCAATGAAAGTGACTCAATGAAAATGAAAGTGCTTCAATGAAAATGCCAAATGGAAATAGAAATGCTCAAATGAAAAATTCAAACGAAAAAATTTACTGCGAACAAAAAAGATAAATCATAACATGAGATTATTTGTAATTTTATTAGCCACATTTTTCCTATACCAATGTTCCGCCCCTTCTGAACAAGCATCAGCCGAAACTGCCGAGGAAACGAAAACGCCCCCTAATATTGTCATCATCTATGCCGATGATTTAGGCTACGGTGATGTGGGGGCTTACGGCGCAAAAAATTTACCGACGCCAAATATGGACAGATTAGCGAAAGGTGGCGTCAAATTCACCAACGGCTATGCGACTTCGGCAACTTGTTCTCCGAGTCGTTTTGCGCTTCTCACGGGTATGTATCCTTGGCGCAACAAACGAGCAAAAATACTGCCAGGTACTGCCCCTTTGATTATTGATACATCGCAAACCACACTGCCTAAAATGCTAAAAGCAGCGGGTTATGCGACGGGTATCGTTGGCAAATGGCATTTGGGATTGGGTAGTGGTCAAGTGGACTGGAACGAACACATTTCACCTGGACCGAATGAGGTAGGCTTTGATTATTCTTACATTATGGCTGCGACGCAGGATCGAGTTCCTACGGTGTATATTGAAAATGGGGATGTCATCGGATTAGAAGCCGACGATCCTATTGAGATCAATTATGCCGAAAATTTTGAGGGGCAACCAACAGGTAAAGATAATCCAGAATTGCTCAAAATGAAGTGGCACCACGGTCACAACAGTAGTATTGTCAACGGCATTCCGCGCATTGGCTATATGAAGGGTGGCGATAAAGCAAAATGGGTGGACGAAAATATGGCAGATACGTTCCTAGTACGGGCGCAACAGTATGTGAAAGCACACAAAGAAACGCCTTTCTTCCTTTACTACGCCTTGCAACAGCCACACGTACCGAGGACACCACACGAGCGTTTCATTGGTACTTCGGGTATGGGACCGCGTGGGGATGTTATCGTCGAAGCAGATTGGTGCATTGGAGAATTTCTAAAGACCTTAGAAACGGAAGGCTTGCTAGAGAACACACTGATTATCCTAAGTAGTGACAATGGTCCTGTACTCAATGACGGTTACTACGATGATGCGGTCGAAAAAGTAGGCGACCATCAGCCTGCCGGGGTATTGCGTGGCGGTAAATATAGCTTATTCGAAGCAGGAACACGCATCCCTTTCATTACTTATTGGAAAGGCAATATCGAACCTACCACTTCCGATGCTCTGGTTTCGCAGGTCGATTTCTACGCCTCGCTAGCTAGTTTGGTAGGCAGCGAAAATAGTGCAACGGATAGTGAGGACTTGCTAGATGTTTTCATGGGTAAATCACAAGACGGACGCGAGGAATTGATTCTAGAAGCTTCGACTAGAACCGCTTATCGAGCAGGTGATTGGGTGATGATTCCACCCTATAATGGGCCAAAAATCAATAAGCAAGTCAATATCGAACTGGGCAATTTGGATAATTACGGACTTTATAATTTAAAGGAGGACATAGGTCAGCAGCAGAATGTAGCAGCAGCAAATCCAGAAAAGCTACAGGAAATGATTGCTGCCTTCGAAGCGATTCGCGGAACGGATTACGGAAAAACGGAAAAATTGGAGTTGAAGTAGTTTGGGGATGATAAGTAAAGTTCGGTTTCTGAATGGCGGGGATTTAAGTTCAAGTTGAGCTTCAAAACAGTATCGTTGCTGTCCAAATGTTTGTAAGCTATGCTTTGAATCAATCCTAGTAAGGTTCTTGAGACCGCGCAACAAGTATGATCAAAGGGTTTTTATGGACGGAAGCACAAATTTCAACTTATTTTTCTCCAAAAAATAAGTTGAAATTTGTGCTTCCGTCCGAAGAGAATTACTGATCATACTTGTTGCTCAATTTTCTTACATGGAACAAAGTGTTTTCAAGTAAAATGTTAACAAAACTGAGACTTCATACAGCCTTATTTTGTTTTCGAAAAATCATTACATTCCAAAAATCTACTTCAAATTGCGCTCAAACAACTCATAAATACGGCGATACTCATCTGCCCAACTGCTCGACTCCACAAAGCCATGTCGCTCCACTGGAAAAATGGCTACATCCCAGTTGGTCTTTCCCAATTCAATGAGCCGCTGCGATAGGCGAACGACATCCTGAAACTGTACATTATCATCTATCATGCCGTGTAGCATCAGGAGTTCGCCCCGATCAAAATTATCTGCAAAATAAATAGGTGCACTGCGCTTGAAAGCGATGGGGTCTTCCACGGGCGTATTCAAAATGTTGGAGGTGTAGCCGTGATTGTAGTGCGCCCAATCGGTCACAGATCGCAAGGCAGCACCACATTTGAAGACGTCATTGTGATTGAACATCGCAAAAATGCTGATAAAACCACCGTAAGAACCACCGTAGATACCAATATTTTCACCATCCACACCCAGTTCATCGACTAGGTATTTTGCGCCGTCCACCTGATCGCTCAAATCTTTGCCGCCCATATGCCGATAGATCGCAGTGCGCCAGTCCCGTCCGTAGCCATTGCTGGCGCGATAATCAATATCTAAGACAGTGTAGCCATTATCTGCCAACAAATTGTGGAACATATATTCCCTAAAATAGCTGCTCCACCACCGATGCACATTCTGCAAATAACCAGCACCGTGTACAAAAATGACTGCTGGTTTTTCCTTTGCGCCACCTTTTGCACGATACAAACGGGCGGGTACGGTCACACCATCGCTGGCTTTGAAGCTGATGATTTCAGGTACACGCCAATCGTAAGCTTTGAAAGCATCCGTCGTGGAGTCGGTCACTTTTTTTGCCTTTGCGCCTGTCTTATTGGGCATCACGTGAAGCTCCCAAGGTTTATTGGAAAAAGAATGAAGCAACGCGATCTGCGTTTCATCAGGCGAGAGAACCACCCGATTATTACCCGCCATACTCGTGAGTTGAGTAATGGTTTTGCTCGCAATATTCATTTTGTAGAAATGATGTTCGGCAGGACTCACGCGATTGCTTGTGAAGTAAAAATGAGTCTTATCGTTCGAGAGTTGCGCATCAATAATTTCAAACTTACCGCTCGTCAACTGCTGTTTTTTGCCACTTTCTACCTCCAAGGCATAGAGATGGGAGAAACCCGTTGCTTCCGACTGAAACCAAATGCTTTTATTGTCTTTCAGCCAGCCTATATTGCCACTGGAAAAATTCCAGCCACCAATACCAGGTCCACCTACCCAAGCTTCATCGCGCTGCCGATCTAGTAGTTTCAGTTCCGCATTTTCGAGCGATAATTCCATGATCCAGCGATCTTTATTGTCCATAGCACGGACGACAACCACGGCTTTTGTCCCTGCTGCGTTATAAATCGGATCGAGTACAATGACGGAACGAGCTTGTTCATATTGATCTTGGAAGGTGCTGTCTTTTGGCGTATAATCTGCTAGGAAAGCGGGCTTATCGTAGATACCTTCAATTTGCTCAACGTCCACCAAATAGATACTATCGCGCTCCCGATCGTAAATGCCCATTTCGTAAGTAGGCTGCGGACTTCCAACTTTTGGGCGTGCATTGATGTCTTTCAAATAACCTTGTTCGGTTACAAAATCGGTGACACGTGTTCGCTTGCTATCGGCAGGAAAAGTCGTCAAGCTATAGGTGATGTAGCGTCCATCGGGACTGACTTGAATCTGACTTAGATTTTTACCTTCCAAATAGATGGGACTGGGGCGTTGTACTTCCATTTCCTCACGCCTAACTTCGCGAGCAGCTCGTTGTTCTTTTCTCAATTGTAAAATATCGAAATAGGCGAGTTGATCGTCTAACAGCCACTGTTCTTGTTCCGAAAGCTTAGGTGCTACTGCCTCAGCATATCCTTTTTTGAAATTGCTCAACTGAGTGGTTGTTCCGTCTGCTATCGACCAAGCATAGGCGTTGTTGTCCATCACATAGAAGATGGTTTGTTCATCTTGCGCAAAGCTTGGACGGTATTCCGAAGCAATAGTATTGGTGATTTGCCGTTGCGTTCCAGCGGTCAAATCCAGTAAGAATAGATCACCATTTTTGCTGTAGACTTTGTGCGTTCTATCTCGGTTGTAGCTGCCAGTGCTGGGCATATGCTGTCGCTCTGTCAAACTCAGTTTTTGTGCGGTATTGCCCGTCGCATCTGTTTTGTACCAAGCCCGTAGAAGTTCATCTTCTGGATTCCAGCGAAAGTAAATCGTTTCACTGTCATCGCTCCACTGTATATTTTCAGGTAGGTGTCCTACAAAATGATGCCCCTTCATAATCTCTTTGAGTTGAAGTGTCGACTGATTTTGGGAAAAGGCAAAGGTAAGTGGTAGACAGACTAGCGTGAGCAATAAATATTTCTTCATCTTTCTTAACATTTTATTCAGTTATAGTTCGAGTCAATGTCAGTAAATTGCACAACGGATATGCTTGATAATTTTCTTCGGCAGGAAACCTTTTGAACATGATTGTTGAGCAATCTAAGGAGCTTTACTAAGGTTTATTTTTGACTCGTTCCCATACACCTAATCACAAAATAAAAAATAAAAAAACAATTCAATGCAAGCTCGTATATTATTAGTAGAAGATGACGAAAGCCTAGGCTTTGTACTGCAAGCTTATTTGCGTACACAAGACTTTAGAGTAGAATGGGTCAAAAATGGCAAAGAAGGTTTTTCGCTACTCAAAAAATCTAAATACGATCTTTGCCTACTAGATATTATGATGCCCAAAATGAACGGCATGGAATTGATGCAAAAGATTCGTGCGAGGAAAGACTACATTCCCGTCATCTTTTTGACCGCCAAAGCACTGAAAGCAGATAAATTGAAAGGCTTTGAATTAGGAGCAGATGATTATTTAATCAAACCCATAGACGAAGAAGAGTTGGTAGCGCGGATTCGGGCGGTTTTGCGCAGGAGTAAAGCACCACAAGGGGCTGCACTGAGCTACGATATTGGGCAGTTCACTTTCGATGTAGCCAATCAAAAACTATCCAATGCGACTCAATCACATTATTTGACCGAACTGGAATGTCAGTTGCTACAAATGCTTTGCGACCAAAACGGACAGTTGTTGGCGCGAAAATATGCTTTACAGAAACTTTGGGGCAAAGAAGACTATTTCACCCGCAGAAGTATGGATGTGTTTATTTCTCGTTTGCGGAAATATTTAGCTTCCGACGAAAACGTCAAAATTCGGAATGTGCATGGCAGTGGATTCGTGTTGGAAGTGAAAAGTGAGTAGAGTCCAAGCTAGCAATTACACTACCGGACAAAACACAAATTTGAAACACTAAGTACACTTAGAAACACTAAGAAAAGCAGCTAGTGTAGCTATGTAATCCACTTTTCCTTTCTTCTGTAATCTGAAATTTCCACTATCCTAGACTAGCGAACCAAAGGTTGAGGCAAGTGTAAGTACTCAATCTGTCAGAATCAGGATTTTCAGAATTTATTGATTTTCAGGATTACTAAGCACGTAGCCTTCCAAATGAGATGCTATGCGTCTTGTTTGGGAAAATCCCGTGAATCCGCTCATCCTGTGAATCCTGATTCTGACAAAAAGTTAGACGTATTGAGTACTTACAGGCAAGTAATGTAACAGCTTGGTCTACAAGCTTATAAGGGTAGTCTAAAAAGCCACAAGATGTCTAGCTTCTAGCCGTTTATTAGAAACTTACTTTCGTTCCAATAATCAACTCCATCGTACTGATGCCATCTTTATTAGGTCCTAATCCACCACTAATGCTATAAATATCGTGTCGGTAAGTAGGTTGTGCGAAAAGGCTAAATCTTTCGTCCAATTCACGCTCTATGCCAAAGCCCAAATTAAAGGTGTAATA
>JBCDKV010000304.1:0-6210 GCA_038746215.1 Bacteroidota bacterium
CCCAAAGATTTTTTTATGGACGGAAACACAAATTTCAACTTATTTTTCTCCAAAAAATAAGTTGAAATTTGTGTTTCCGTCCGAAGAAATTTACTGAGCATACTTGTTGCTCAATTTGCGGATATTAACCTGAACTATATCTGAGTTAAATGTCAATAAAAATGAAATCTGCACAGCCGTTATTCGCATTCATAAGGCTTTGAAAACTCCAAGGCAACACCATCGTGGGAAACGATGACGGCGAACTAACAGTATTTGTGTGGTGCTACCACCTAAACAACTTTAACATGAAAAGACGCCAATTCGTTAAAAATACAACGAACGCAAGCCTTGCTATAGCTGCATCACCCCTGCTTGCCGCCACGTTCAATCGCAACAAAACTTATCGCGTAGGACTCATCGGCAGTGGTTGGTGGGGCATGAATATTCTGCGAGAAGCGATCTATTCTAAGCAAGTGAAAGTGGTGGGAATTTGTGATGTAGACGAACGAGCTTTGAAAAAGGTAAGTGCTGAAGTCAAGCAACTCAATGGCGATCAACCGAAGCACTACAAAGATTTCAGGAATTTAATTGATCGAGCCAAGCTGGACATCGTCATTGTAGCTACACCCGACCATTGGCACGCACTTAATGCCATCTATGCCATCAAAAAAGGCTGCCACGTCTTTTTAGAAAAACCCATCGGTCACACTATCAACGAAGGTCGAGCTATCCTAAAAGCGGCTAGAGCCTACCAGCGTGTGGTACAAGTAGATACGCATCGCAGAGCCTCCGCTCACAACATCTCCGCGATGGATTTTTTGAAATCGGGTAAAGTAGGTAAGGTAAGTTCTGTCAAATGTTTTGTCAATTACAATCAGGGTGCTGGCAGCCCAACGCCTGATGAAGCACCACCAGCTGAATTAGACTGGGATATGTGGTGCGGCCCAGCACCTTATCGTCCTTACAATCCCCGTATTCATCCCAAAGGTTTTAGAAATTTCCTCGATTACGCCAATGGTACGCTGGGAGATTGGGGGATTCACTGGTTCGATCAGGTGCTGTGGTGGACAGAAGAACGCTACCCCAAAACGATATTTTCGACGGGTGGACGTCATGTGAAAACAGACAATACCGACGCGCCAGATACTCAGTATGTGCTTTACGAATTTGAAGATTTTAGCCTGCATTGGGAACACAAACTATGTGCCAAAAACGCTAATGAAAACCACAACGTCGGTTGCTATTTTTACGGAACGGAAGGTACTTTACACTTGGGCTGGCGAGATGGTTGGACATTCTATCCCAACAAAAAAAGCCAGTCTAAAATTGAAGTGAAAGCACAGCTCAATGCACCCGATGATCAGAATATCAAAGCACTTTGGATGAATTTTATCAACGCCACAGAGACAAGTAGCCGTCCAATTTGCGATATAGAAGATGGACACTTAGCGAGTAATATCAGTCTGTTGGGAATGCTGTCTTACAAATTAGGGCGCAGCATCGAATGGGATGGAGAAAAAGAACAGGTGCTGAACGATCCTGCTGCTAATGCTTTATTGCATCGGGAATATCGAGGAGAATGGGTATATCCTAAGTAGGGCTATACGAAGTTCTGTTTTTCTTCACAGGTGTACTATTGTGAGTCAATGTCAGAAAATTGCGCAATAAGTATGATCGGTAAATCTCTTTACTTCAATTGTTGCTTCAACAACTTCAATTCCGAAGCACTTAAATTCCGCCATTTCCCAACTTTCAAATCGCCTAGTTCAATGTTCATAATGCGAGTGCGCTTTAGCGTCAATACTTTATAGCCAAAATGCTCACACATCCTCCTGATTTGCCGATTGAGTCCTTGTATTAAGATGATTTTGAATACAAATTTACTGATCTGCTCTGCTTTGCAGGGCTTCGTCACCGTGCCAAGTATGGGAACACCACGGCGCATTTTTTTTAGAAATTGGGAAGTAACGGGACGATTGATTTTGACGATGTATTCTTTTTCGTGCTGGTGTTCCGCTCGCAAAATTTGATTGACAATATCGCCGTCGTTGGTGAGTAAAATTAAGCCAGAAGAGGCTTTGTCCAAACGACCAATGGGAAAGATACGCTTGGGATGGTTCACAAAATCAATGATGTTGTCGGGATCTCTTTTGTCCGTTGTGCAGGTAATCCCAGGTGGTTTGTTGAGTGCAAGGTAGACAAATTTGGCTTTTGCTTTCAGCCGCTCTCCATCTAAGGTCACCGTATCGCCCTTTGCTACTCGATTACCCTTTTGTGCCGTCTTACCATTGATTTTGACTCGTCCTGCTGCTATCCATTTATCGGCTTCGCGGCGCGAGCAAATACCCGTACTACTGATATATTTGTTTAGGCTAATATCTTCTTGCACAAAGAACGGTTTTTCTAAAAAAAAGGGTGCTTTGGATGGCAATAGAATTTTTGAAAACGCTTCCAAAAATTTATCCTTATCCAAAGCACCCTGTGTAATGCTAGTTACCCAATTCTAAGATTACTTTATAAAAATCGACTGTCCAGGCAGCAAAACTTCTCTTGGATCGAGATTATTAGCGTCTGCCAGTTTCGTGACCGAAGTATTGTATTTTCTAGCAATGCTATACAAAGTTTCATTTTCCTTCACCAGGTGCAATTGTGTTTGCCGATCAAAGCGAATGCTCAACCCACTACCTTCACTGTAAGTAGCTGGGGAAGCAGCTTTTCGATAATCTCTATTACCCGTATTATCACTGATACGACCATAGCGATTATCATTATAAGGCGCAGGTGTATTCACACTGGTTCTAAAATCATCACCGTAGCCGTCATTGAAATCATCATCCACGCTTCTGCTGGTAAAGTCATCTCGGGAATCGTTTCTAGTGTCATTAGTTGGCGCTTGATAGTCGCAATCCGTTGTCTTCAAACGATAACCGATCGGAACGTTCTCGTTCGGGCGCAGCGCATTCAAGGCTCTAAAACGCGCTTCGGTATAACCGTACAATCTAGCAATACCCGCCACGCTTTCTCCTCTTTGGAAAGTATGATAGCCATCCGTGTTTTCCCAAGCTGGGTCTTTATCGGCTGGCCAATCCGTATTTCTAGCGTTCGTACCACTTACAGTATTGCTGTTGTTGCGATCATCTATCATGCCGCTATTACCTCTTGCTGAAAGCGTTTCATCTTTTTCGGCGATATACAAACGATCACCAGGAAAGATAGTATTATTGTTCAGTCTGTTCAAAGATTGTAATCTAGCGACCGAAAGCCCATATTTTTTAGCAATTCTATACAGGGTTTCTCCTTTTGCTACCACATGGACGTCGGAGGTACTCGTTGTATTATTCGTTGTGATTCTATTGTCGGTATTTCTGTCGTAAACTGCTGTATTATCCGTAGTTCCTGCCGTTCTGCGAGCAATCATCCCGTAATCTGTCGTAGCCGTCGTAGTCGTATTATTGGATGAACTAGTCGTGACGGGTGTAGAGGTTCTCGTATCTGATCTTGCCGTGAGTTCTTCCTTTGGTGGCGTAGTCGTGGTGACGGGCGGTGTGACCTTATCCGTATTGCGATTGGACAGCGCAGGATCGAAATCTCTACCCTGACATCGGTCTTGGACGATAGATCTGAACGTTTTTGCATTGACTGTCGCTAGCCGCTTTGTACCATTACTCCCCGACAGGTTGGTGCGGTATTCCAAAACACCAATTTCGGGAATGACCGTCAAATCTAAACCAACATCACTATCTGCCTGAGATGACGTACTGATGCTAAAGGTGTTAGCCTCGAAGCATTCGTACTGTGAATTACCGACAAAAAATACACGTCCGCCATAATTGGGGTCTGCTAAATTTTGACTAGGAGTGTCCTTCCAGCTATCGTACGTAAAGGCATAATCTTTGCCAACGTATTCAATACCACGCTCTGTATTTTTGTAATAGCTTGCTGCTTTCACGTCTGCTACTCGAAATTTACCCGAACCTTCCTTTAGCACAATGGCGTACTTTTCTCCTACATTATTGTTAATTCGGTTAACCATATTTTTATTGATACTAGCACTATTGCAAGTAATCACTGCTCTAGCAATACGATTGACGGATTTTCCTTCGTCTTTCCCTACTTCCAAAAATACCTTTTCTTGGTCGTTCAACTCGACGGTATAAATAATATAGCTTTCTCCACCATAACCATTAATAACATCGTATTTTAGCCGTTCCATACAATTAGGATTAAATAGTACGTAGCGTTGGGCGAAAGTGCTGAAACTCATGCACACGAACAAAATCCAAACTAGGTTTTTCATGTAAGATGTTTAGTTTTAAAAATAATTGAGAACATAGGACAATGATTGGACGCTTGATATTTATTATTAAGTATTTTTAGAATACCATCCACTGATCTAAAGAACTCTAAATTTATTAGCGTTTGCTCAATTTTGGCTATCATTCATCCTCTGGTTTACAAAATAACACTATAAATTGTACTAAATCAAGCCTTTACGCTTTTTGTTTAACGCTTTTTTGTGCCAAAAGTTATAGCAAAGCTTAAAAATGACGGCGAAACGCATTAAAAAAAAATAGATGTGAGGGCGTTGGCGTTTAGCAATTGGCATTTAGCGATTAGACGAGATGGCAAAAAACACTTCGATTATAGACATGTTCATCTAAACTGGGAAAGTATTTGACACTTTTGTTCTCAAATTACTGATTTTTATTCAGGAGTGTACAAAGTTCTGAGAAATGCTTGAAATAAAGCTTAGTGAAGCTCTTGAGATCGCGCAACAAGTATGCTCAAAGGGTTTTTATGGACGGAAACACAAATTTCAACTTATTTTTCTCCAAAAAATAAGTTGAAATTTGTGTTTCCGTCCGAAGAGAGTTACTGAGCATACTTGTTGCGCGAATTCCTTGCATTGACTCAGGCTGTTTTCAAGTAAAATGTTAACAAAATTGAGACTTCGTATAACCCTAATTGTTATTTCATAAAGATCAGCAATTTGAAAAGAATGCCAAGCGAGTGGATAAATTTGTCCGATTACAAAGGACTAAAAGTAAAAATCATGCAAATACTCATTATTAATGGTCCAAATCTCAATTTATTGGGCAAAAGAGAGCCTAGCATCTACGGAACGAGCAGTTTTGAAGATTACTTTGAGGTGCTAAAAATACAGTTCAAAAATGTAGTGGATTTGGACTATTTTCAGAGCAATCACGAAGGAGCGATACTAGATAAATTACACGAAATAGGTTTTACGTACGATGGGATTGTGTTGAATGGTGGTGCTTATACCCATACTTCTGTGGCAATTGCGGATGCAATAGCTGCTATCACAACGCCTGTCATTGAAGTACACATTTCCAATGTTCACGCTAGGGAGTCTTTTCGCCATCATTCCTATTTTTCTCCTAAATGTAAAGGGGTTATTGTTGGATTAGGATTGACAGGTTATGAATTGGCAGTGCAGGCTCTTTTATCAAGCTCGGATATTAGGCGCAGCGACTGGGTCTAAATCCAGTAATCGGAGTCGAAATTTCTTACCCATCTTGTAGACTTTGTGGTCAAAGATTTTGCGGATGGCATAACCAATGACAATTGCGGATGCTGCTGGAATGGCAATGAGCCTACCCGTGATGCGAAAAGGCGAGTCATCGAAGATAAAGTAGTCTGCCAAACCAAAAACCACCCAGCCACCCGCAAAGGTGTAGAGCTGTTTAGATACACTTCGCGACCATCTCTGATCTTTGAAAGACTTGATGGCACTGATTTTTTCTACATTCACCAAGCGATCTGGCAAGACGATATAGCCTGCGTCTGCTCTAATTTCCTGTATGATACCCTCGTACCAAATATCGTCCCCTTGCACTTGATAAATGATCTCATCGCCTTCAAATAGTTTCTTTGTTTTTGCTGAAAATCGTTTTTCTAGTTGTAAGACGCGCTGTGCATTGAGCAGCATGGGGAAAAGTAAGAACAGTACAAGTAGATATTTCATGCAGATCGAAAATTTATTCAAAGAGTAGCACACATATAGTTTGGTTGGTCATCCCATGATTTGACGATATAAAAGCGATTAAGTTTGTTCGTATCTATTTCTGATTCTTATACAGGCGTGCACGAAGTCCTATTTTTCTTAACATTTAACTCAACAATAGCCTGAGTCAATACCAGAAAATCGCGCAACAAGTATGCTTGGTAAATCTCTTCGGACGGAAACACAAAATTTCACTATTTTTC
>JBCDKV010000305.1:0-6195 GCA_038746215.1 Bacteroidota bacterium
GTAGGTAAATGCTTCCACTAAATTGTGCATCATAGAGCGGCGCACTTCCTCGTTGGGATAGTTCAGGACATAGTATAGATTGGTGCGCTTTTGCCGAACAGATTTGATCGTAAGATACCCAGTTTGATAAAGCAAACCTGCTAGGTCAAGTTCTTCCAATGAAAACTTGGAAAAAAAAGCGTCTGCCACGATTTTATCAACAAACTCAGTAGGATTGACACCTCTATCTCTTATGGTCCTCACTAAAAAAGTGGGCGTCCCAGTTGCAAACCAGAAATTGCTAAAACGATGTGCTTGAAAAAAACTAAGCAGCGAAAAAGGATTGTACAACTTGATGTCAGGATCGTAAGCATAACCATTGTACCACGTTTTTATACCTTCTAGTAACTCTTCTCTTCCTTGTCTTAGCATCTTTGCTGCATCGTCGATGTGTTCTGAAAAATAGTCTAGCAGTTCTTGCTGTGTGATGCCCAGCAAATCATCGCTCCAACGATGTAAGCTCAAATCGGTCAAATTATTCAGATCCGAAAAAAGGCTGACTTTACTGAATTTGGAAACCCCTGTGATGAATAAAAAGCGCAGATGTCCATTTAGGTCTAAATCCTTGAGCGGTGAAAAAAAATCTCGTAGGACGCTTTGATTTTTTTTAGCCTTTTCCAATTCTGTTAGAAAATCTGTAATTGGTTTATCATATTCGTCAATTAGCAAGACTACAGGTTTCCCCTGCGCTGAGATACCTTCTATCAGGGTTCTAAATTGCTTACCAAGCGAAACTTTAGCAATAGGAACATTAAACTTTGCAGCATAATCTTCAATCTCACTGCTCAAAATTTCTTCTAAATTTTCTACGGCATGCCCAAAAGAAGAAAAATTAAAATGCAAAACAGGATACGCCTCAAAGTCGTAATCGGTCTGCTCGTGGATGTACAAGCCTTTAAATAGCTCTTTTTCTCCTTGGAAGAGATGTCGAAATTTGGAGAGGAGTAAAGACTTACCAAAACGTCGAGGGCGAGATAGAAAATACAGTTTTCCACCACTAATGATATTATACATCTGCTTTGTCTTGTCTACATAGATCAAGTCTTCTTTCCTAATTTCCCTAAAATTCTGCCTACCTGTTGGTAATCTTCTCATTTGGCAAAGATAGTGGATTTTGGACTGCTTTGCTAGGGTTCAAAGGGGTTTTGCAAGCTTGTTGTAAGAAAATCAGCATTCGTTATTCTTCTTTTGAATATCGAATATCGAACAAGGAATTACGAATATCGAAGTGGATACACGCCCTATCGGAAAACTTCGTGATTCGGTGTTCAGTATTCAGTATTAGTTATTCTCCTATTCCGCTTTGATAATAAAATTAATCGTATAAAAAGGTGGCATATTGTTGTGCGCTTGATTGCCGCCTGTCGAGCTTGTAGTTTCTGTTTTTCCTGAACTATCCAAATCTGTTACATTGTTACCACTTCCTCCTTTGCTTCGCTCGCCATAAGTGATATTATGTGAATGTGCAGGCATTTCATTAATCGTCAGCGTATGCGTCTCCGCACCAGCTTGATCGCCAATGTTTCGACGAGTCAATCCTGATAAGTTCTGTGAATCGCTATTGCTGTACTGCCCTAAAGGAAAGCGACCTCTGAAATCGGGAAGCGTGTTGCTACCTAATATAGCATTTAGCTCAGAATAAGTGGAAGTATTGAAAGTAGATCCATTGCAGATGAGCCAACCCGTAGGTGGTGTTTCGGTTGCCCACATTTGAATTGTGCCGATAGGCGATAAACTAGATAAATCTACCGTTTGCTCGACCTCACCATCATTCTCTAGGGAAAGGGATAGTGTTGTTCCGTTCAATTGGAATTTATCTATGGTTTGATTGTCTGTATTTGTATTGGTTAGCCCCGAACCGTCGCCTACGAAAGCAGCAGCAGTAACTGTGCCGTTTTCAAAGTTGGCATTCCAATCGCCACTACTATTTTGTTCCAAAACAGAAGATTCCGTACAATTTTCTGCTATAAACACTTCAAAAACATAGTCTTTATTACTTCCTTCATCCGATATACCACCACTGTAAACATCTGTGGTAGTACAATCCCAGATAAAGTTAGCCCCTACGGTTTCATCAACTTTTATGGTGTATTGTTCACCCGTCACAAGGCTGATATTGAGTGCAGAAAAATTAGCTACTGTTCCATTTTCCTCCATATCAACGGTAGCCAACAGAGTTACATTTCCAGTTGTTCCTTCTCCTTCATAGAGCGTAGCAACACCAGCATCAAGAATATCTGTCCCAACTATAATCTTTCCTAATCTTCCATCCACAGTTGATGTCCAAGATTGCCAGCCTGTAAAACCTAGAACACTACTACTACTAGCAGCCTGTTCTATGATGGATGTTTGGGCACATGTTTCAAATTGAAACAGATGATCTTCAATACCAGACAAATCTAGTTCCTGAGTCTCTTCTTCATCTCCTTCTAAAGAGATTTCTAAGGTACTACCGTTAAGGTTGAGGACATCAATACTTTGGTTGTCACTATCCGTTAGACTTACCCAAGATAGATTGCCCATTCCATTAGTTGCTAATACTTGATCTAATGTGCCATCCACCACAGGAAAAGTGTAAACGCTATCAATCGTCAGTGCGCCATTGAGTTCCATATTTCCATTTTTATAAATTCGGAGGGCATCGGAACGATTGTTTGTATTTGTACCATTTCCAATGACAAAAAGGCGATCCTCGGAAGCGAAATCTGTAGTATCTGTAGGTGTATATTCTGTGTTGAAAATTCCTGTAGCAACTTCGCCAAAAGAGTACGCATTCGTCTCTCTTCCTAAAGTTGTCGAAAAATAGCCTTTTGCATTAGACCCAAAACCAAGTGCATAACTACCGAAACCTGATGCAGTTGCTAGAAATCCAAGTGCAGTAGAGCTACCTCCTTCCGCTTTAGTTTGATATCCAACCGCAATACTGGTAATACCAGATGCCTCAGAAAATGTACCGAATGCACTGGAAAAAATTCCGCTTGCTATGTTAACTGAGCCTACAGCATTACTATTTCCACCACTTGCTCTATTATTGTGTCCAAAAGTATTACTATTTGTACCACTTGCTTCATTGAAACTACCAATCGAAATAGCAAAGCGATTTGTCGCTGTAGAACCAGGTCCAATAGCCACGCTACTTGAAGCCGTTGCTTTAGTATCGACTCCGAAGGCAATAGAGTAAGTTCCTAAGCTATCTTGATCCCAGTTTTTATCGCCTACTGCGCCTGCTCTGAATGCACCTGTTTCCTTATCCAAGAAGAATTTGGTTTCTATACCTATTCCATAATTCAAACTATCTGCGCCGAAGAGAAAGTCATCTTCATTACTGATGGAACTCGTAACACCATTTCGAGAAATGAATGCCCCACCAATTTCCTGCCAAGCACCTTTGTAGTACCAAAAAGTATTGGTCGTACTATCGTAAACCATTAAGCCATTGGCAGGTGAGACGATACTTTTTCGTGCCATACTGTTCAATCTTGGAATGAGCAACCCTCTATCTGTGCTACTGACATCGAGCATGGCGGAGGAGTCGGGGGCATCGCCATTTTCGTTGACGGCAACTTGGGCATTTACTTCAATGAGCAATGAACAAGTGGTAAGGAGTAGTGCTAGTAAGTGTTTTGTTGTATTTTTCATATCTATAGATATTTTTTCCTGACAAAAGCGAAAAAACTCGTGACTAGGCGCATATTTCATGAGCTTTAGACGACAGACAAAATTTAAGTTGTCCGTCATCAGAGCTTATTCCACTATAATTCGCACGATCTCATTCCATTGCGTTGTCTCAATTCTGAGGAAATAAATGCCTGAATTGAGATAAGCTATTGGTAAAGACAATTGATGTGCACCTTGTGAAAAATGTTGATTGATGATATGTTGTAGTTGTCTGCCACTTATATCGAAAATGCTTGCTTGAATTCTTGTGGATTCCGATAAATTCAATTGGAGAATGGCATCTCCTTGTACTGGATTGGGGTAAACTTGAATATTGGTGGATTTGAGTACACTATCGTCCAATGTAGCAATATTTCGTTCTTCAATTTCTTGAAGATCATTCGTCGTACAAGCAATGATACTTGCGGAAAAACTTTCTGCCCCTGTAGTTGAAAAACCTGCGCTTAGTACAATGGAATCAGTAGCCTCAAAAACAATTGAAGTATTGTTTTCTAAATCCACTGTGCCTGTCGTCGTGATGGTAGAAGCAGAACGATAAACACTTTCCGCCACAGTTTCGTCCTCGAATGCGATTTCGTTGATACATTCGTAAATATCGGTCGTCGTCAAAATGACTTCATTGCCATTGCCCCCTGTGTAACTGATCGTCAATTCCGTATTATTGAAGCGAATCGTGCTGCCTTCAGCAAGTCCAGCGAATGTTCCAACTACCGCATCTGTCGTATTGTCATTTTGGAAAATGATAAACTCATCTCCTAGCTGTGGCGTATAACTTCCACTCAATTCTAATACTGCATCCGTCAGAGTCAATGCGCCGCCTACTTCGATGTTGTCGTATTCGGTACAGATGTTTGTACCTTCGATTTCAAAGCGCAAAATAGCACCTGAAAAGTCTTCTGCTTGTGTGAAAGTAATGCAGCCAGGCGAGTTACCAACTTCTAAAATACTATTTACTGCAAAAACAGTACTGCTAGAACTAATCAAGCCATCCGCACTCAAAATCGCGCCTGTGTTATTATTAAAAGTACCGTCAACTATCGTTTGATTATCACAATTATTGGCGATCACTGTCCCTTCATTGACTAGCACATCGCCGATGTCCATACAATCTTCTCCAGCACCAGAAAGGTTAATGATGCCTGTACTTTCATTTGTAAAAGTAGCACCGCCAGTATTTAAGGCTTCATCCGCCACATTGGTGATGGCAATTTGACCTGCATTGCTTCCCGTGATGTCTTCCGTGCCATTGTCGCCGACTTCATCAATAGTGACGACGCCTGTACTTCCGATATTGACCGTTCCTGCTAATAAATCTATACCATCGTCATCTACCTCTTCGATCATAACGCTGCCGTCGATGTTTAACTGCGTACTTGGGTTAGTTAAAAAGATGCCATCAATTCCTGTAAATGAAATATCGACAACTGCATTTTCGCCAATATTGAGGACAACTTCGTCTTGCAGAATGATACCACGTTCTCCTATATTTGAAATGGTAACTTGACCGTCGATAGTGCTTGTATTGGCTTCTTCTAGATCAATCCCCACATCCGTATTAGTAATCGTTACTTGCCCTGTCGAACTAATACTCAATATACCATCTTCCACATCTAAACCTTCATCTTCGCTATTGCTAAGATTTAATGTCCCATTCACAAAGAGCGTAGAAAGTGCATTGTCTAGTAGCATACTTTGATCTTCATTTCCTGCGACGGTCAGCGTGCCGCCATCGTCTATAGTCAAGCTGATCCCATCCAAGATCGCAATGAAACTTGCTTCTGCATTCGTTCCACTTTTGATGATAGGGTCATTAGGCACAGTATCCAAAATTTGAACCAAAGAATTGGCAGTAGGAACCGTTCCCAAGCTCCAGTTTTGAGCATCGCTCCAGTCATCGCTTTCGCTCCCGTCCCAAGTATTAAAAGTATTGACCGTAGTTGTAATGTCCCCTACGATAGCACTTGCCACATTGGGTGCTACTCGAATGAGATAAGTCGTATCGGCAGTCAGTGGAACGCGTACATCTTCGCCAAATCCGTCTCCATTATCGCCATCAAAGCAAAAAACTTCCGTTAATGGATGTGAAGTGCCTGTGTAAATGCCCAATCGGATATCGTCGGAATTATCATTTGCGGTACTTCCAATCACTTCTGCCTTGATGATATAATCGGTCGAAATAGTAGGCGTGAAACTATACCACCAAGAAGCGGTTGAGCCTTCGCAGACCAGCTCATCCGTTTCAAAAGTGGCTGCTTGCGCTTCGGCAGCGATTACTACATCGGAGTTAGGAAAAGTCGTATTGCTCAAAATTATTGCATTGGCTAAGCTATCATTGGCGGGTTGTGCAAGTATAACATTGGCAAAAAAGAGGATAGGGAGTACATGAAATAGTGTGCTTAATTTTTTCATATTTTATTAATTCTAAAAGTGATCTTGAAATGATATCAGTAATGATGAAGCGGCATTGAGGTTTTTGAA
>JBCDKV010000306.1:0-6195 GCA_038746215.1 Bacteroidota bacterium
AAACTATGCAGCCATACATAGACATGAGCATAGATTACTGGCTTACGAGCAGATTCCCTCAGTAATCCTAAATCCTAAGCGTGTCTAGTGTTTCATCCTACAGCAACTAACTACGCAAACATCGAATCAACAAATCAATAGCTAAGAGCTTGTTTGGAGCAGGATTGAACTAGAAATCAGCAGTTTGTGGTTCTGACAAGGTGAAAAATTAACTGCATATCTGGATACGGGGTTTATTTTTCATGCAGTCAAGTTCATAAAATGTTGGTTTACAGAAAAATAGTGCTCCAAACATGCTCTAAGGAACAAGTCAAAAATAACTACTAACGCTTGACTCTTTCTGCACCCCATCCGCCAGCGGTTCATTCGCTTGAATCTTCTTAAGATTCTTTGGGATCGCTCATTCCTTTTGAACTTAAAAAAGCCTTATGTAGCTAGGCTATACGCAGTTTTTGAAATCCAAACTGAGCAAAAAATAACTTCCCCAAGAATGAGCATTTATTTATGGCTCGTTCCTAAACAAATAAACATTCTTGTTACAACGTATTTCGATGAAAAAAATACAGTTCTTACTCCTACTCTTGTTTGCTAGTGTGCTAGCACAGGCACAGACAAATATGAGGATTGATACCAGCAAAATATTTAGTTTGGAAGATTATTTGAGCTGGGTAAGGCAACACCATCCCGTTGCTCGGCAGGCTCTGCTGCTATTGGTAGAAGCAGATGCAGAATTAATGAAAGCCAGAGGTGGTTTCGACCCTAAATTGTACGGAGATTACGAGCAGAAATCTTTTGATGGCAAAAACTATTTCCAAATTGGAGAGGCTGGCGTAGGAGTTCCTACATGGTTTGGGGCAGACTTTAAAGTGGCTTATAATTGGACAGACGGTATTTTTCTGAATCCAGAAGCAAACTTGCCAGATGTAGGACAGATTGTAGCGGGTATCAACATGCCACTCTTGCAAGGCATGATGTTTGATGAACGTCGGGCGCAAGTACAGCAGGCAGAATTGATCAAAGATCTGAACGATGCGGAAAGACGGGCTTTGTTCAACGATCTCCTGATGGATGCGGTTGAAGTTTACTGGAATTGGGTCTATAATTACAATGTGTTGCAAACCTTTCAGAATGCCCTGAATCTAGCACAACAACGCTTCCTCATTACTAGAGAAAGTTTTTTCCAAGGCGATAAACCTGCAATAGATACGTTGGAGTCTTACATTCAAGTACAAAATCGATTGGTCGATCTCGCAGAAGCACAAGTAGGTGTTGAGAATGCGCTTTTGGATGTATCTAATTTTTTGTGGTACGAAGAAGTGATTCCGCTCAAAGTCATTGCACCCTTGCGCCCAGAACCCTTGGCTGTTTTTGAGTCGCCTGACTATCAAAACCAAATCAATACTTGGATTAGTAATTTAGAGAATATTCATCCCGATTTACAAGCGATACAAGCCAAGCAAGAGCAGTTAGAAATTAAGGAACGACTGAAAAGAGAGTATATGAAGCCTCGTTTGGATGCGGAGTACAATTTCCTTTCGGGCGGCTTGGACTTTTTATATACTACGAAGGGGGACGATGCACAATTGAGCGCATTGCTCACCGATAATTACAAATGGGGTTTGAGTTTCAATTTTCCGCTTTTTCTACGTAAAGAGCGAGCTGGCTTGCAACTTGTACGCATTGAGCAGTTGGATAATCAGTATAAATTTAATAATAAGGAGTGGGAAATTGAGAACAAAATTAATATGCTATTCCAGCAACTGGAAACCACTGAGCAGCAGATAGATATTAGCGAGGATATGCTTCAAAATTACCGTGATCTACTAGCTGCGGAAAATGAAAAATTTCGCTTTGGGGAAAGCTCAATTTTCTTACTTAATAGTCGGGAACAGAAACTGATTGAATCGCAGCTAAAGCTCCTTAAATTGCAAGCTAGTTATAAGAAATTGCAGTCAAAAGTAGCTTGGGCGGCTGGACAATTGCAGTAAACGCTACAATGTCCGCTTTTTCAGTCGATATATTTTATTTACTTCTTCGACGATCTGTTCCATGTCCTGAAACTTATAACCCGTTTTGCCGATTTTTTTGGCAATAGCTGGATAAGCTTGTAGTTGTTGTTTAAGCTTTCGCTTATACCCCAATTTACCCAATTTAAAGGAACGTTCCCCTTTGAATTTCAGCCAATACTCATCAATATTGACCGTTCGGCTGGTCATACTCATATCATTTTCACTCGCTGTAATTGTAAACTGCGTTTTTTCTTCGGGTGACTTAAACAGCGACAATACCGCTCCTCTGTGCATCACTTTCAAGAAAGACCAAGCCTGATTTTTGCCCTTAGATAAGCTCTCATATTCAATGAGTTCATCCTCTTTTTCATACACAAAACCCGTGATCAGCTCTGCTTGCAGGTGATAAGGTGTCCCAAAGTCATTGATAAACAGTACAACGCTAATTTCATCTGAGAAAAAAATCTCTCCGATCTGTCCAGTCAATTTTTTCCCATCCAAAGTGACGATATAGCCTTCGTAGGTGTCGTCATCGCCGCAACAAGGAGCAGCAGCAGCGGTTCGAATACTCAGTGTACCTAAAAATAGAAAGGTAAAGATCAGTGTGTAAAGTGTTTTCATATCCAGAAGTTGTAAGAGCATGTTTGGAGCAGGATTGAACTGTGAATCAGTAGTTTACGGTTCTGACGAAGAAAATAATTGCAACTTTATTGGTATAAACGAGCGATTATTTTCAAAGTCAGGTTCGTAAAATATTGGTTTACAAGAAGATAATGCTCCAAATATGCTCTAAGTTCAAGCATAATGTCCTTTTCACAACCCTTGCAAAGAGACGTCAAATGTATTCATAATATGAAACAAGAATATGGAGAAGAGGTTTATGGAAATTATTCAATAAAAATTAGGGTGTACGAAGTTTTAAGAAATGCTCGAAACAAGTCCTAGTAAAGTTCTTGAGATCGCGCAACAAGTATGCCTGAAGGTTTTTTATGGACGGAAATACAAATTTTTTTAGAAAAATTTGTGTTTCCGTCCGAAGAGACTAATTGAGCATACTTGTTGCGCGATTTTCTTACATTGACTTAGGCTGTTTTCAAGTAAAATGTTAAGAAAAACGAGACTTCGTACACTCCTAAATAAAAATAACAAGATTTAACTGTTTAGTGACGGACGAAAAATAAGTTCCTCATTTTGACCGAGCAGATTTTGCTCTGATGCAAGGCAAAAAACGTAAGAATCCTTTTGGCTGGCGAGGCTTTTTAACGCAGTAGCAGGGCAAAAGATGCCGTCACAAATCGGGAAGTTATTATTTGTGCGTTACTTACTCAAATTTTCTTCGCCAAAAAAGCGCTAGACCAAAACCAGAGATTAAATGCCAAATGCCCCACCAAGCCAAAACCATAGTCATGCCACCCAGTCCATCAAAAAATTGGAACGC
Source organism: Bacteroidota bacterium (assembly GCA_038746215.1). Taxonomy (GTDB): domain Bacteria; phylum Bacteroidota; class Bacteroidia; order Chitinophagales; family Saprospiraceae; genus JAAUTG01. The sequence continues at coordinate 3,448 of JBCDKV010000306.1, forward strand.
AATAGCCAAGCCCAGTGCTGTATTTTGGATACCCGTCTCTATAGAAATGGCTTGTGCATCCCGTTTCTTCAATCCCATAAGTCTAGCAAAACTAAAGCCTGCGAATAGTGCCAAGGCGTTGTGAAGCGTCACGATGGCAAAAACGCAATGCACGTAGGCAGCAATATTTTCCCAGTTATTGGCGATAGCGACGACGACAAAACTCAGAAAAATAATCATGGAGAGTGTACCGACTGTCTTTTTGATGCGTCCTGTTTGTTGCGGAAACCTCGCTCGGCAGAGCATGCCTAGACTCAAAGGTACAATGATGATGATAAAAATAGATTTCATCATATCGAGTGGACTCACATCTATGGTTCTGAGCAAATCTGAAGTGTAGGGAAACAGTTTAGCCAAGAGTGTGAAACCCAAGGGCGTCAAAACAATCGCAGCCAGTGTCGTGATAGAAGTAAGCGTAATGGAAAGTGCCGCATTGCCTTTAGAAAGGTGTACCATATAATTAGAAGTACTACCACCTGGGCAAGTCGAAAGCAGTATCATCCCCAACGCAAAACTAGGCGCAGGGCGAAAAATAGCAATGAGAGAAATGGTGATGAGTGGTAGCAAGATGTATTCAGAGCAAAGCCCGATCAGCGGAATTCTGGGAGACTGTAAGATGCGCTTAAAGTCTTTGATTTCAATATCGAGTGCCACACCAAACATGATGAATGCCACGCAGATATTGAGTATCACTACGCTATCCTGATTAAAATTAATGACTACCGAATCGATTGTTTCGCACATGGTGTAAAGATAGGGCTTTCATCAAAATATGCAATTTCAGGACAAATTGATCTATCCTAGTAGATGTTTTAGCCCGCTAAAAACCTGTCAAATTTTCATTGCCCACTTTCATTTTCATTGCCCATTTTCATTTTCATTCCCCATTCCCCACGTTTCAATTCGTCACCACGAACTTCCGTTCCAGTTGTCCCTCTTCCGTATTAATGACAAAAGCGTAAACCCCTGCTGGTAGATTAGTGATATTGTAGTCGAGGGTGAGTTGATTGTTCTCAATTAGGCGTTCTTCTTCAAAAATGAGTCGCCCAGTTAAATCGAATATGCGAATTCTAGCATCAAAATTTCGACGGCTATCAATGTCCAATATCAATCTTTCGCTTTGACTGACTGGGTTCGGGTAGAGTCGCCAATCTTCGATTAGAGCTAGTTGGGTCGTATCTAGTGTGCTGCCCGTCGTAAAAGTAGAAGCCTCAGAAAACTCACTACAAGTGTTATACGCATTGAAAGGACGGACGCGCCAGTAGTACTGCCTGCTTGCATCTAAGTTGTTGATTTCCAAGGAGGGTTCTGTCGTAATGAAATGGCGGGTCTGGATATTGAAACTCAAGACACGATCAATTTCTACCAAATATTGCGTAGCACCTTCCACTGGCGTCCATTCAAAAGAAACAGCATTGAAAGTGGGAACATTACCATCGTCTTCTGGAAATTTCAGGGAGACCAACTCGTTAGGAGCTTCCACATTAGGCGTGGCTTCTGATCTCAGGTAATTGCGTCTCGGAGAATTGACGTCCAATTGCATGATATTGCTTTGCTCGGGACTGAAATAGTAACTCTCCCGATCGCATCGAAAATAGTTGCCCATATAGTTCAGTTCATCAGGATCGACCAAGACACCATCGGGATCCAATGCACCTCCCGTGTAATTACAATTGTCCCAAGAAAAAGCAAAAAAGTAATCGGGTGGCGTATCGCACAGGCGATCTCCTGCCGTCTCGCAGTTAGAACCATCCATTAGTTCAGTGGGAATATTTCTAGGACTTCTCACGGGGGCAGGATTGCCGTGTTTTTCGGCAGTCCACGGATCGCTATCCCAGCCATTGTAAGGATGCAGCAGACCCAGAAAATGTCCCATTTCGTGCGTCAATACAATCGACTTATCATTGATCTGATCGCGACGGACAACTAACCAATCAGTGCGCGTATCATAGTAACCAAAAGTACGTCCATCTTCGAGTGTACTGTCATTATTGGCATCTTGCACTAGAAAAATATTGATCGCATTATTGTCGCGTATGTCGCGCATGAGTGCTTCGTCCTCCGTATGATCGTTGTAGAGGACAGAACTATTTTCGTAGTTAAACCTTCTGAGAAAAAATTGGATATTGTAAGCCTGAAAGTCTTTGTTTAGTTGACAGAGCTGATCTAAAACTCTTGCTTCTTTCACGCGACCCAAGCCTCTGTCATTTGCGATGAGGTGAAAAGTGATAGGGATGTAAGTGATCTCGGATCGAACTTCGAGTGGATTGGATGCTAGCTGCTGCTGATAAGCGATTATCTGAGCTTCTAGTTGTTCGAGGGTTTCAGTAGACAAATTGCAGGAGGGAATATACTGCGCACGGAGCATAGCTACAGACAGTAAGCTGGCGAAAATTAATACACTTCTCATGGTGGCTTCTTTTAGACTTATTAATTGTGTCCAATTACTTAGCTCGCTGTAATCAATCAATGTGCTATATAATAAGCCTTTGTAATGAATGTGCTGGGTTTTGAGATTGGATGGGCGCATCTCAAAATGTCGCAGAAAGTTTTTTTCAAAGGTGAAAAACTTTCTGCTAGAGGGTTTTTTAAGGGCAAGAAGCGTTAAAGCTTTAACGCTTCTTGCCCTTAAAAAACCTTTGGAGCATCCGAAAATCCTCCTTTGTAGATTTTCGGATGCGACTGCATGGAATACAAACGAAAATTCGC
>JBCDKV010000307.1:0-6188 GCA_038746215.1 Bacteroidota bacterium
AAATTTTGGAGTTTTTTTGAAAAAAAGTACCTTTTCAATGAAGAAAAGTTCCATTTTTCTTAATTCTTATCCTTTTTTAAAAGGGGTTAGAAATGTAGGTTGTAAGAATTGTAGTTCTTCGTTTTACAACTTACTCGTCTATATAAGAATGCTATAAGTAACTTAAGATGAGAAGGTTGCATACTTTTTTTGGATTTATCAGCCAATCTAAAAGAACAATATCATGATAAAAGTACTCTTAGCAGACGATCACCAAATCCTCTTAGATGGTATCAAAGCTATTTTGGAACAAGACGATATGATACAAGTTGTCGGTACTGCTGCCAATGGCTTGCAAGTGCTAGAATACTTGAAAAAGCAAAGCGTCGATGTACTTTTATTAGACATGATGATGCCTTTGATGGACGGTTTAGAGACGACCGTACATGTCAAAAAGAAATATCCAACTGTCAAAATTTTGATGTTGACCACCAATGATGAAGGCAGCCTCATCACTTCTATTTTTAAAGAAGGTGCAAGTGGCTACTTATTGAAAAATGCGTCTCAAGCAACCCTTATTCAAGGCATTAAAGATGCACATATTGGCAGAAAAGTATTGAGTCCCGATCTGACTGCCAAGATGATTGAAAGCCTGGAAAAGAAAAATAAACGCCAACCCAATGGCATCCCCAAAATCACGAAACGCGAGCTTGAAGTCATCAAATTAATCGCCCAAGAATACACCACTCAGCAAATTGCCGATAAACTATTTGTGAGTACCAATACAGTCGCTACGCACAAGCGCAATTTGTTTGTGAAAATGGATGTCAAAAATTCGGTGGGAATGATTAAGAAAGCGACGGATTGGGGGTTGATATGAAATGTAGAAAGGTGGCTCTGTCGACAGTTCCCTGTTACCGTAAAGCTGAGATAGCAGAATATCTAATGACGACAGATAATTTGTGACTAACTAGTCCAATAGTGGTAAACATTACTATACATAAGGTTCAAGCAAATCAGAGAAATGAATTGTCTGATATGCTCATTCGCTATTTACAAGAACTAAATGAACTTGTAGACTATCCCTACTTTGAGTTGTATTGGCAAGAGGAAGGACGCATACCTCTATTCATTAAACTCAATGGGCAAAATATCGGCTTTACACTCCTAAATCAACATTTTATCCATCCAACTTTTCAAGCGGCACGTGCCATTGCCGAATTCTACATTGACCCTAGTTTTAGGCAAAAAGGATTAGGTGCATTTGTCGCTCAACAGATTTTTGCTCAATTTGCTGAAAAATGGGAAGTCAAAACAGCAATTGGTAATAAGAGCGCACAAGCTTTTTGGCGAAATACAATAGGTCATTATTCTAATCATCGTTTCAGTGAAATTGTAATAGAGGAAGATGTGATCTTTACCTTTGGAAGGTAATTGTCTGAAAACGAAAACACGTTATTCATCACCGCTAAATTCAAATCCTATACCTGCTATCGAATTCATCAGCATTTTAGAGCAATATTTCTTATTTGAAGTCCAATGGACACCTCATATTATCGGAGAGCTGAACGGACAGTACGTCGAAATTAATTGGTTATAAACGTCGTAAAATGTCAAAACCACCCAATATCGGCATTTCAATATCTAGGAAAAGCAAATCAATTTCATTCGATTGTCAATAGCGCAAACCTTTCTCAGGATCGGTAAGTAACGGCTGAGAAATAAAATAGCTACCTCAAAATTTGTCAATTTATTTATATCTCATTCCTTAGACAAGTATTTAAGCACCAAACTTTATTTAATTCGTGTTCCTTAATTTGGCAGAGCGCAATAATCTTCATTATTTCGCAGCAGATTATTATTTTGTGTGAACAGAAAATAGCCTATCTTTTTTGGCATATTGAAATTAAACGAACATCAACATAACAATGGGAAACTTCCAACTTAATACAATCGACATCATCATCATGGTGACTTACCTGATCGGTATTGTCATTTATGGTATCACAAAAGGAAAACAAGATAGTTCCGAAGACTATTTTTTGGGCGGTCGCTCCATGACTTGGCCCATCGTCGGTATTGCCTTATTTTCTGCTAATATATCCAGTTCCACTTTAGTTGGATTGGCAGGTGATGCTTACAAGACTAATGTACACGTCTACAACTACGAATGGTTTGCAGTCATCGTACTGATTTTCTTTGCCATTTTCTTTCTGCCTTTTTATCTGAAATCGGGCGTCTACACCATGCCCGAATTTCTAGAGCGACGCTACGACCGTCGTTCTAGGTATTATTTCTCTTTCATCACGGTGGTGGGTAATGTTTTAGTAGACACCGCCGCTGGGCTATACGTTGGAAATATTGTACTAAAGCTGCTGTTTCCAGATGTTCCTTCCATTGCCATCATTATCATTTTGGCAGCGGCGGCAGCAGCATATACCATTCCAGGTGGTCTAAACTCTGTGATACAGACCGAAGTGATTCAAGCAGTTTTGCTAATTATCGGTTCTATACTACTCACCTATTTTGCTTTTGATGCGCTCGGTGGTGGTTGGTCTGCGATGACGAGTAGTTTAGATACCATGCTCGCTAACGGGGAAGTCGATTTTGGTAGTCGAGCCGAAAATGGCGAGTACATCCCCCAAAACTCGGAAGAAGTGTTCAGTCTAGTACGTCCCGAAAATGATGGCTTTATGAAGTGGTATCATTTGCTGACGGGTGTGCCGCTACTTGGATTCTACTTTTGGGCGAACAACCAATTTATGGTGCAGCGCGTATTGGGTGCGAAAGACTTGAACCACGGTCGCTGGGGGGCATTATTTGCTGGGCTATTGAAACTACCAGTTATTTTCATCATGGTCGTACCAGGTGTTTTGGCTTTGTTGCTCTACTCTAAATTGGATATTTCAGAACTCAACTATGTACTAACCACCACGGGCGAGGTTTGCGATAATCTAGCAGATTGCCCGAATCTAACTTATCCTGTTTTACTCTTCCAACTCCTGCCTGCTGGTATTTTGGGCTTGGTCGTAGCTGGTTTGCTGGCGGCTATGATGTCTTCGGTCTCCGCTACCTTCAATTCAGCTTCTACCCTAATTACCATGGATTTTGTCCGCAATATCAATCCAAGTTTAACCAATAAACAACTAGTGCGCGCTGGGCAAATCGCTACCCTAATTTTGGTGGTACTCGCCGCTTCTTGGGTGCCTTTTATTGAAAAAGTGAGCGATTCACTTTGGGAATATTTGCAATTGGTCATCAGCTACACCGCACCACCTGCCGTTGCTACTTTTGTACTAGGCTTGTTCTGGAAGCGTGCTAATGGAACAGGCTCTATTGTTAGCTTGCTCTTCGGATTTGCTTTTGCGATTACTATGCTATCTATGAAAATTTACGTGGGTGGCTTGGAAGAAAGTGGTGAAGCACCTTCTGCCCTACTAGCGAGTATCACGGGTATTCATTTCCTAAGCATGGCAACTATTTTATTCTTCATTTGCGGACTGATACATATCGTCGTCAGCCTCGCAACGGGACAGGTGGATGAGGAGAAAGTGGCTGCTTATACTTGGAAGAAAGAACTATTCGCAGAAGAAACGGAGGAATTAAAAGCACTGCCTTGGTATCAAAACTATCGCTATTTGGCGGTCATTTTGCTCATTATTACAGTGATTATTGTTGGATGGTTTTGGTAGGTTCTGGTGATTTTACGAAGAATAATGGGTTTGTCTTCGAAGGTCCTTTCGGACAGAAATAATGTTGTCTTTGATGGTTTTTTCTAAGAATCATCAAAGACAACATCAATTTCTGTTTATAAGACCTTCCAAAAGGAAAGGACAGTGTCAGCTACTTTCTTTGTACTGATAAGTATTCCAAACAAAAACATTATTACGCAAAAGCTTACAACACCGCCACCCGTTCCCTTGCTTCCAACGAAACCGCCAGTTCAGCTGCTGCTTCCGCTGCTGCCTTGGCATCTTTTAACCATTCCGCTGTTTTTTGCTTGCCCCGCAACGAACGCAATCTTCTAGGCTGCGTCTCCAAAGCTTTTTCGAAGACACTAATGGCAGCGGCATAGTCCTCTTGTGCCATCAGATATTCGCCATACGCTTCGTGGACGGGTTTGAAAACATCGGGCGGCCCAAAAGAATAGCTCAGCGTCTCCTCTATCGCAATGCCTTCCTCAAAATAAGTCTTGGCTTGCACGACATCGCCTTGCAAATCTGCTAAATAAGCCTTCAATTCCAATTCCATGATTTTCGCCATGTCCACATCCAATTGATTGGGTGGTCTGCCTGCGTAACCACCTGCGCTGCACATTGCAAAACCTTGATCCCCTACCCTACTTTCTGCTAGATTTCGTGCTTGCTGCATATCATCAATGGTACTTTTCAGTGCCGCCGCATCTCTTCGATGATAAGCTTTCATGCCTTCTAAAAACGCATATTGTGCCTTTCCGACGATATTCAAATCTGCTACGTCGATATTAATGTCGGCGAATGTCCCCTGCCAATCAGCGGTTTCTATCAGATGTCCACCCTTCATCATCAAAAGGTAAGAACGAGCTCTTTTGCTAGAATCTATTTGAGCATAAGCTAGCATACGTTCCAGCAATGGCTTGGCAGCACTCACTTCATCTCGCTGTAGCAAACCATACTGCAACCAATTTAGCGCATGATAACTACGGGCATTTTTTTCTAAACCTTTGGCTTGCATCCGTTTCACACTAGCATTCCAAGATGCAATATTAGAATTGACCACATCATTCCATTGCCCTAAAGCGACATAAATATGTGAAGGCATGTGTAACGCATGAGCCGCATCTGGTGCTACCTGAGCGTAATTATCTGCCGCGTCCTTTGCCATGAAAGCATGTAAAGGATCATCGTAAGAATGAATCAAATAATGCAAAGCACCTGGATGGTTCGGATTCTCGGCAATGATGCCCTTGGCTATACGAGCACTTTTATCGTAGAGTTTTTCATCCCGACCGTTTCGAGCAGCTCCTAGCAAGGCAATCGCATAAAAAGCAGCCACCTCGTGCTGATCTGGATATTTCTTACTCAGTTTTTCGAGGTAGTTTTTGTACGCCAGATCGCGTTCGTACTTCGTGCCTTCACCGTACAGGATTTCAAGGGCGGTCAAAAAATCGCGTTCCAAATCAGTTTCTACCAAAGCGAGCCGACTCGCCGCATCGGGAGCAAGTCGTTCCAAAACTGCTACTGCTTTTTCTTTTTCCTGCTGCTGCCACAACGAATGATTGTAGGTCATCGCTTCCCCCCAATAAGCCATCGCAAAAGTGGAATCTATTGCTTGGGCTGCTTGAAAAGCTTCGCGAGCATCTTCGTACTCAAAGCTGTGTAACAACAACAAGCCCTTTTCAAAATGTGGTTGAGCCGCCGCTGCTCCTGTCACCTGTAAACGCACTTCACCGAGTTGTGTGCTTGCTTCGGTATCCTTTGACAGTGTTTGTGAATTCGGATTGGTATTGCAGGCGAATAGCATCAGGCCTACAATGAGCGCAGTAAAATTCACTGCTACAAATGATGTGGCTTTTTGAATGAGCAAATGACGATTTACATGCTGAATATTAAGCATATCTTTTACTTTTCGCTTTCGTAAAAACAAGGCTGGCATGGTTAAAAATTTTCAAAGTGTTCTAAGAGCATATTTGTAGCACTATCTTCCTGTAAACCAATATTTTACGAACCTGACTTTGCAAATAATTGCTCGTTTATCTCGATAAAGTCACTATTATTTTCTTCGCCAGAACCGTAAACTACTGATTTACAGTTCAATCCTGCTCCAAACAAGCTCTAATAAATATGAGTCTCAAAGATATGATTCTTATCTTACAAATAAGGCTGTACTTAGATTAGTAAGTCTAATTTTTCTTCCCTCGCAGACAAACTATTCGGTAAAATATGCCGAAGGGTTTGAAAATGTTTTTAATTTGGTCTTTTAAGTATCGCTGAAAACCGCTCTATATTTTTTAGGCGTGTACGAAGGTTTTGAGTAGTGCTTGGGATAAGTAACGGACAAACAATAAGTTCCACATTTTGACCGAGCAGATTTTGTTCTGATACAAGGCAAAAAACGTAGAAATCCTTTTGGCTGTCGAGGCTTTTTAACGCAGTAGCAGGGCAAAAGATGCCGTCACAAATCGGGAAGTTATTATTTGTCCGTTACTAAACCCTAGTAGTGTTTTTGAG
>JBCDKV010000308.1:0-6187 GCA_038746215.1 Bacteroidota bacterium
TGATTTGCAGTTCAATCCTGCTCCAAACAAGCTCTTAGTAAAGCGTTTGAGATCGCGCAACAAGTATGCTCAATTTGCGTATATTGACCTGAACCATATCTGAGTCAAATGTCAAGAAAAATGAGATCTGTACAGTCGTTATTCGCATAACTATCTATAATTCAACCACCAAGGTGCTATCTCTTCCGAATTGATCTGAAACAACTTGCCCAAGGGTGGCACAGCATATGCTATTTGCTGTTGCTGAGCAGCTTCAACGAACGCATCTGCGGGTTCTTGCCAAGTATGCTGGTAGGAAAGCGCGAAACCTGCCCAATGCACAGGCATAATCTTTTTGGCTTTCGCATCCACGGCGGCTTGCACACTCTCATGTGGAAACAAATGAACTTCGTGCCAGTCGTAATTATACTGTCCACTTTCCATAAAGGCAAAATCAAACGGGCCAAAGCGTTCGCCGATGACTTTGAAGTGTTTGCCATAGCCACCGTCGCCACTGAACCAGATATTTTCCTTTGCGGTTTTGAAAATCCAACCACCCCAGAGTGTTTTGAAACGATCCGTCAAACCTCTACCCGAAAAATGTTGCGTTGGGGTAAAAGTGATTTGGATACTTTCAAAATTTTGGGTTTCCCACCAGTCAAATTCTGTAATGCGATCTGCTTCAACACCCCAACTAACCAAGTGCCGCTTCACACCCAAAGCGACGTAGTATTGCTTTGTTTTAGCTTTCAGTTTTTGAACACTATCGTAATCCAAATGATCGTAGTGATCGTGGGTGAAAACAATCAAATCAATATCAGGAAAGTCGTCAATTAGCGTCAATGTATTCTCGGAAAATCTTTTGGTGGCAATAGGAGCGATGGGAGTCGTATTACCACCGAGCATGGGGTCAATAAGAATAGTTTGATCGTTAATGCGCATTAAAATGGCGGAATGTCCGTACCAAATGAATTTTGCAGCATCATTGGGCGCTAAAAAAGCAGTTTGGTCAAAAGGTACGATTGGAAGGGCTTGTGCTGGCTCTTTTCCTTTTCTTGAAGTCAGTTGTTTGTAGATGACACTCGGTATTTTGGATAAGCCGACACTCACTTCGGTTTCCTCCAGATTTTGGAATTGTCCGTTACGCCAGTTACTAGACTGCTCATAGCGAGCTAAGTGCTCTGGTCTAAGCTTTCCGCCAAATTGTGTAAAAAACATAGTGTAAGATTTTGTTTTGGGGCTTTAAAAATCAAAAGAAAGCTGTACGCCGACGCCAATATTTTCCTTTTCTAAATTCGAGACCGACAAGCCCAACAAACGGGCAGACGAAAATTCGTGGCGGTGCGCATCTAGCAACTCATAGGCAATTTGTTTGATTTGAGTCAACTGTCGAACCTCATTGGCGAAAGATTTGCTGCGCGTCAAAATCTTAAAATCGGGTGTTTTAACTTTAAGTGTGATCGTGCGCCCAAAGTTATTTTGCGCCTGCATCACTTTAAATATTTTTTCTGCCAGCTCGTCTAGTTTTTCCTTCATCAATGGATTCGCTGAAATATTTTCACCGTAAGTCCGCTCTGCACCAATAGATTTTCGGATGCGATTTGGATTAACAACTCTTTCGTCTTCTGCTCGCACAATTCTGTAGTAGTATCGCCCCACTTTTCCGAACCGCTGCACCAGTTCAATTTCTGTCCATTTCTTAATATCTGCGCCCGTTTTCAAACCCATGCGCCGCATCTTTTCTGCGGTCACTTTTCCGATACCGTGAAATTTTTCGACTGGCAACTGCTCCAAAAAAGGAATCGCCTCCGCCCGTTCAATGACTTTGATACCATTTGGCTTGTTGATGTCAGAAGCTGTTTTGGCTAGGAATTTATTGAAAGAAACACCTGCCGAGGCGGTCAGTTCAGTCGTTTCAAAAATGCGCTGTCGGATTTCTTCCGCTAGATCAAAGCCACTTCTAGGCTGCTCACTGACATCCAAATAAGCTTCGTCTAAGGACAGTGGTTCGACCAAATCCGTGTATTCGTGGAAAATCGCGCGAATCTGTTGCGAAACCGCTCGGTACACCGCAAAGCTAGACCGCACAAAAATAAGCTGTGGACAACGCCTCAACGCCACCACACTCGGCATCGCAGAACGCACCCCAAATTTCCTAGCCTCGTAGCTCGCCGATGCCACGACACCGCGCCGACCACTTCCCCCTACGGCAACGGGCTTGCCACGCAGTTTGGGATGATCGCGCTGCTCAATGGACGCATAGAAGGCATCCATATCGATATGTAGAATTTTTCGTTGCATCTGTTGGTGGTGTGGTTTTGTGGTTTCATGGCTTTATTGTTGCACGGCTTCATGGCTTCATGGCTTCATGGTTGTAAAGATCACATTTTTCTTGACATTTCAATCAAGCATAATTCAAGTCAATGTTCGAAAATCGCGCAATAGGTATGCTCATTAAGTCTCTTCGGACGGAAACACAAATTTCAAATACTACCCAAGACTTCTTACACTCTCACTTTGGAAGGTTTCGTGGACAGAAATGATGTTGTTTTTAAGGATAATGTCAAGCAAGTAGATAAGCTTGTCAAATTTCCACTGGAATAGATATTGCTTCCTGCTAACTTTGCGTTTTAGTGTGTGCAAAAATCATTGACAAATATAAGCCTCTGGTGCTAATTAAGGAATGTGAACAAGATAACCTTTGTTGATTGAGTTAAATTGTTGATTCATCTTAACGTAGATACTTGTCGATCAGCACTTTCGGAGGTGAAAAGGCTACAATTCTAGCGTTGTAAAATTTGAGGTCTTAATGACGGGCAACTTCAAGCTTGCCTGTCATCTGTGATGCTAGAAATGACAAGCATTTTGGAAATGCCCGTCATTAGGTTCTCAGATCATCTTATTTACAACCTTAGAAGGGAAGCCTGCAAAAAAAGAGAAAACACAAAGAAAAATGATCAGATTTATTGTATTGTTTACGAGTTTAGCCATTTTCAGTTCCTGCATGAGAGATGATGGCTTTTTGACGGTAGAAGAGCAGTTTGAAATAGATACGCAATTGATTGAAGAATACTTAGCTGCGAATAACCTAACTGCTCAAGCGACCAATTCGGGATTGCATTATATACTTGAGCGCGAAGGTACGGGCGAAACGCCAGTCGCCAACCAAATTGTGCGCATTGGCTTTAGGCAAACGCTCTTAAATGGAACGCCTATCGCCGAGGATTCTTCTATTACTTTCAATATTTCTACCGCAATACTAGGTTTACAGGAGAGCCTCACCATTTTGAAAGAAGGCGGAAAAGGAACGTTCATTTTGCCCTCTTATATGGCTTTTGGTACTTCGAGTTCGGATGTTATTCCACCCAATTCGGTCATCATTTTTGAACTTGAATTCTTTGAAATCATCACACCAGAACGGCAATTAGCCATTGATGTGGAGACGATCGAAGGTTATTTAGAAGAGAACAATATCACAGCGGACTCTACTGCTAGCGGTATTTTTTACTTTTTTGAGGAAGAAGGTACGGGCGAAAATCCCGCACGTGGAGCAACCGTTACCGTAAAATACAAAGGCTACTTTCTGGACGGGACGGTCTTTGATGAAACCGAGAATGACGAAACAGCAACCTTCCCCTTGAACAACGTCATTCAAGGCTGGCAAGAAGGGATTCCTTTGTTCAAAAAAGGCGGAAAAGGTACTTTACTGATTCCTTCCGCCCTCGCATATGGCGTCAACGGTAGAGGTGATATTCCACCCAACACCGTTTTAGCGTTTGACATTGAACTCGTTGATTTTTAATTAGGGTTTAGGTGTGTACGAAGTCTCATTTTTTCTAACATTCTACTTAAAAACAGACTGGGTTGATGCTAGAAAATTGCGCAACAAGTATGCTTGTTAAATCTCTTCGGACGGAAACGCAAATTTTAACTTATTTTTTGGAGAAAATTAAGTTGAAATTTGTGTTTCCGTCCATAAAAAACCTTCGGGTATACTTGTTGCGCGATCTTAAGAACCTTAGTAGGATGTATTTCGAGCATTGCTCAAAACTTCATATGCGTCTGATTTTCGTTTTCAAAAGATCAGACTAAGCTCGTAAGCTTTATCCATCGAGCTTCATATCTTTCCAACATTAGCAATACCCTAAAATAAGCATGGGCACACTTCAACAAAAAGGAACAAACAACTGTCTCATTCAAGATACATCATATGAATTAATGAGTCACCAACGAACATGCGAATTAATATAGAGCAAAGCAAGAACGAAGACCAAATGAAGTTGCGCATCGCCAAGATGCGACATCGACTAGAAAAAATAAAGCTGGGCGGCGGCGCAAAGAAAATAGAAAAGCAGCATCAAAAAGGCAAACTAAGCGTGCGCGAACGCATTGAACAACTCATTGATTCAGGTACTCATTTTTTGGAAATTGGTGCATTTGTAGGCTACGAAATGTATGCAGAATACGGTGGTTGCCCCGCAGGTGGTGTGGTGACGGGTATTGGCTATGTAGAAGGTCGGCAATGTATGATTGTAGCCAATGATGCGACCGTGAAAGCGGGGGCTTGGTTTCCGATTACAGGCAAAAAGAACTTGCGGGCGCAGGAAATCGCTATGGAAAATCGCTTACCTATTATTTATTTGGTAGACAGTGCGGGCGTATTCTTACCTCTACAAGATGAAATTTTTCCCGACAAAGAACATTTTGGACGCATTTTTAGAAATAATGCCAAAATATCCAGCATGGGTATTCCTCAAATTGCAGCGATCATGGGAAGCTGCGTGGCGGGCGGTGCTTACTTACCCATCATGTCCGACGAAGCCTTGATTGTGGATGGCACAGGTTCTATTTTTTTGGCAGGTCCCTATTTAGTCAAAGCAGCTATCGGCGAGCAAGTTGATAAAGAAACGCTCGGTGGCGCGACGACTCAATCTGAAATTTCGGGCGTCACAGATTATAAAATGCCCGATGATCCCACTTGCTTGGCTACCATTAGAAAACTGGTCTCGCAATTTGGTCACTTCGAGCGAGCAGGTTTTGATCGTATCGAAAGTAAAGCTCCGAAATATGATCCAAAAGAAATTTACGGTATTTTTCCTGACAACTCTGCCAAACCTTATTCGACCATAGCCTTATTGGAACGTTTAGTAGACGATTCTGAATTGACGATCTATAAAGAAGGCTACGGCAAGACCATTCTCTGTGCTTACGCTCGCATTGATGGCTGGTCAGTCGGCATCGTTGCGAACAATCGGGAAGTCGTCAAATCAGCAAAAAAGGAGATGCAATTTGGTGGCGTCATCTATTCTGATTCGGCGGATAAAGCGACCCGTTTCATTATGAATTGTAATCAGAAAAAGATTCCATTGGTTTTCCTACAGGACGTGACGGGCTTCATGGTTGGCACACGCTCTGAACACGGTGGCATCATCAAAGATGGCGCAAAAATGGTGAATGCCGTTTCCAATTCTACCGTACCAAAGTTTACCATCGTTATGGGTAATTCTTACGGCGCAGGCAATTATGCCATGTGTGGTAAAGCCTACGATCCCCGACTGATTGTGGCTTGGCCAACAGCTAAAATTGCGGTGATGGGCGGATCACAAGCTGCTAAAGTCTTATTGCAAATCCAGACTGCTTCCATGAAAGCCAAAGGGAAGGAAGTTTCCGAAGCCGAAAAAGCAAAATTGCTAGAAGAAATCACTGCTCGCTACGACCGACAAACCACCGCTTACTATGCCGCCGCCCGCCTTTGGGTAGATGCCATCATTGATCCCGTAGAGACACGAAGGGTGATTTCAATGGGTATCGAAGCAGCTAATCACGCACCTGTGGAGCAATTTAATGTTGGGGTTTTGCAGACTTGAGTGAGGTGGCTGGCTGTTGGCTGTTAACATTTAGCTGTTGGAAAGATGCGTAAGGAACGCGAACAAAATAAGCCCTATATCATATCAAAACACACCGCTACAAACAGCGAAAACAAAAATCAAACGTTTCAAGTAGAGGAATTTGCTATCTTTGGGCGTTTTTCGCAAGCATCCAATCTAGCATGTAAACTTCTGTCCTAGCCAATTGCCAGCTTAAATCTGATTTTTAGTATGAAACACTCGATCTATTCACACCTAGTGCTACTGTGCATTTTTGTATTGATGGCGCATTTTTCCTTTGCACAAAGCATGGAAGAACTTACCGTGACCGCCAATTTCCA